>CAMCYD010000032.1 GCA_945883785.1 Helicobacter pylori PMSS1 | reverse complement strand
AGAAAAAGCAATGTAGTCTTGTTTCTAATTTTTTTCACTTTTTACTTCTTCTTTTTCGTTTTTTATAATTTTCAAACTACTAAATTATCCCAACAGAAGAGTAAAGTTCATCTACCCTTTTTTGCAACATCTCATTTCTATGTCGGAGTTCGCTTCTGTGTTGTCTCTCTTTTTGAACTTCCTCTCTTGCTCTAGTCAATCTTTCGTCCAAATCTTTTATTGTTTGAAGAGAATCTAATAGTTGATTTTCATATTTTTTAATTTCTTTATCTCTTCTGTTAGTTCCATGTTCTGCCAAATCCCTCTCTTCTTTTATTTTTCGATACATTGACTTATAAATATTCATACTTCCAAAAAAATAAAGGGCAAGTATCCCTAAAACTGAAATAAGTACAATATTATCCAATAAAGAACTCCAATTATCGTTTTAACTGAATAAGAGTATTGAGAATCGTATCAGCTGTTGTAATCGATTTTGAATTTGCCTCAAAAGCCCTTTGAAATACCATTAAATTGACAAGTGATTCACTTAAATCTGCTGTACTTAACTCCAAAGTATTTGCTTTGACTTCTGCTGTTTTATTATTATTAAGATTGTAAATCGGATCACCACTTGCTAATGTAGACTTAAGTAGATTATTTCCAATCGGATCAAGACCTCTGTTTGTGATAAACTTAGCAATAGCCATCTGTCCAACTGCAAACATTGCTCCATCTTGACTCATAGTAATTAATCCAGTAGTATCAACAGAAAAATCACCAAATGCACTATCAGAGATTGCTAAAGTATCAAGTCTAAGTTGAAGGCTCCCTTTTGAAGCAGTTTGGTCAATTTTTGTTCTAATTTCTAAAAACTCTGCTCCAGCTCCTTCCCTTCCACTATAATCACCATTTCGTTTCATAAGGATACCATCATATGTTACTGGAGTTGCACCATCAACATCAACTTTTAGAACAGAGGTAAATGATGCGCTTGCATTATTTTGTTTCAATACTAAATTTCCATTATTATCTTTATACACTGTAATTTTATTAGCTGCTGGTGGAGTTGTTGGCAATTCAAACTTAGTAGTATCTGAAGCTATAATCTTAGCTATTAAATCATCCATATCAACAGCATTAGGAATGGTAACACTTGCACTTGGAGCTGGAGCTGTTGAAACAATGTCTAAAAGATAATCTAATTTTCCATCTGGAGATGGTACAGTTGCAAGATCATAAGTATGAACTTCACTAACCCCTAATCCAGCTGCTGGTGAAACAGTATGTCCATATTCTGACACTTTTAAGTCCCCACTAAATTCAACATCAAAATTACTATCTTGTGTTTTTACCACTAAATTTCCATTGACATTGTATGCTTTAACATACGTTGGTAATTTGTTAGCATCAGTTCCACCAGTATCTTTATTATTAATTGCAGCAACCAAGGCATCGATATTAGCTACATTTGTAATATTTATTGGTCCTACCTCTACATTTTTCTTTTGTTCTTTATCATAAATAGTAATACCATAAGTATAATCTTTAACACCATCTGGGCGTGCTAAATCAGAAGTGGTATAGACATCAGTTTGCTTACCAGTTATTGCTTTATCAAGGGCAAGTCGTATAGTTTCTAATGCCCCAACGCCTTTTCCAGCGTCCGCTGCACTATCTATTATTTGTGTCCCAGGCTTAACATTTCCAGCATGTACCATCGCTGTACTTGAAATAGTAAATGTCCGCCCAGGAACAAGGGACTCAATTCTTATTGTTCCATTAACTACATCGGTATTAGCTGTACTTGCAGTATATGGCGTTGCAGTTTGAGCAACATATGCTTTTATTCCAGGTATTTCTGAAATCTTATCAGCAAAAGCTTTCATAGTTTTTATATAGCCATCTTCGGGTGTGTCTCCACTTATAAAAGATATAGATTTTTTAGCCCCATCTATATAAACATACACTTCATCTCCATCTTGACTAACGGCATCAGCTGTTCCTGCGTTTGATAAATCTATATGAGATATTTGTGCTTTTGCACTCGCACTTGAGCTGTTTGGTTCACTTTTTAAATTTTGTAATGCTGTAGAATAAGCTTTTACAAGCTCTTCTACATCTGAAACTTTCCCAGACTTACTTTTTAAGCCAGCACCACTAAAAACTGTAGTGCTATCACTTTGTGCTGTCAGGGTATAGTTTGTAGCTTTTGCTGTAATTGTTTCAATTGAACTAGAATAATTTACAATCTTAGATGAAAGCAATTTTGTATAATCAGTTGTAAACCTATTTACATTTGGATTTGAACTAACAGTAGTAGGTTCACTTCCAACAGCCCAACCTTGAACTTCATTTCCTATTGTATCTTGTAATGTTCCACTATCTCCCATACGAAAATTTCCAGCTCTAGTATAAAAAGTTTCGCTAGTTCCGCCACCTCTTGTATTCGATACTGAGAAAAACCCATCACCAGAAAGAGCGACATCAAAGTTTACCCCTGTAGTTTTTAGATTTCCTTGAGAATAAAGTTTTTCAGCATCAAGAACTTGCGTTCCTTTACCAATATTATTTTGATACATTTGATCAGCAAATGATATTCTGCTTGATTTAAAACCTATTGTGTTTACATTTGCAATGTTGTTTGATTCATTATCGAGTGCTGTTTGTGAGCCCGCAAGCCCTGATATTCCAGTCCATAAAGATCCGATCATGATAAATCCTTTTGTATTATTATCTCTTTGTCATTTAAAATTTCAAATTTCAAATGCCCAAATATAAATCTTCTCTTTACAAATAAGAAAAAACTTATATTCAAACACTTAACGGCAAAACACTTAAATTATTTTTTAAGTGCTAGTGCTGTTTTTAAAAATTCATCGCTAGTAGAAAGTGTTTTACTATTTGCTTCATAAGCCCTTTGAAAAACCATTAAATCCACCAATCCCTTACTTAAATCTGTATTACTAAGTTCTATTGTTTTGCTTAAAATCTTATTTTGATTGGTAGCAAATACTGGAAGACCTGCTGCATCAGTAGCTTTATAAAGATTATTACCTTGAGGTGCGAGACCACCTTCGTTGATAAATGCAGCCGTTGAAACTCTTCCTATTACAAACTTGTTGTTTCCCTCAGCCATATACATTACACCGTTGTCAAACTCTACCGTTCCAAATTGTGAATCTGTAAGATTTAGTTTATCAAGTTGCATTTGTAATGTTGAAAATGTTTTCGTTTCTAAATCAGTAGAATCAACAACGGTAGATATATCCAAATATTTCCCTCCTGCCCTTTCAATAGCTTTTTTAAGTTCAAGCTCAATGGTATCAAATTTTGCTTTTCCGCTCCCTGTTACAGCAGCTGTTGTTGAAATAACAGGTGCCGGAATAACAGGTTCTGTACCATTAAGTATAGCAGCATCAGATAAAATTATTTTTTGTCCAGGAACCATAGAAGCAATAGTCATATTTCCAGAACTATCAACTTTGGCAGTCATCCCTGTTACCTTAGATATTGTATCGGCAAAATTTTCAAGAGTTTGAAGTGCACTAGTGTCAAATTGTTGTCTATATGTTATAGTTCCTATTGTCAACTCTAAACTATCAAATTCACTATTTAATTTACTCATATTAAAAGGAATCGTTGAGCTTTGACTCGTTGGTTTTTCACCATCAATTGGATTTTCACTGTAAGTGAGAAGAGCATCTCTAAATGCTTTTGCCAAAGCATCAGCATCATTTATTTTTGCTTGTCTCGTTTTGTAATCATTCCCTTTAAAAACATCTGAATCATCTGTTGCCGTTGCTACATAATCTGTTGCTTTTGCATTAATTGATTGGATTACTTCACCATTTTGTGTTTTTATAATTTGGGAAGCTAAAAATTTTGAATATGAGCCTGTAAACATTGTATTGTCTAGATCAGATGTTATAGTAGACGAAGAGGAGATCGGTAGACCTAGTATTTTATGTCCACCAGGAAGCTGCAAAGTTCCATCAGCAGCCATGTAAAAATTTCCAGCTCTTGTGTATCTTATCTCCTCGTCTTCGCCTTTAGCCATAAAGAAACCTTTTCCTTCAATACCTAAGTCGTAGTTTGAGCCTGTAACTTTAAGTTCTCCTTGATTGAAATCTTTTTTAATTGTACTAACACTAACTCCACTACCAATTGAATTTTGATACATTTGGTCCGCAAAAGAGAGTGTATCGGCTTTATATGCTATTGTGTTGACATTTGCCACATTATTAGCTTGATTATTTAAAGCAATTTCAAATCCATTCAAACCACTTATACTACTATAAAGAGCATCTAACATAATTTATCCTTTTACCAAATTCTATTTATACTTGAAAATAATAACTTAGATGCTGTAGTAGCATATGTAGGAATAGCACCATCAGTTACATATTTTGCTACCGTATCTGCATCAGTAATTTTAACTCCATCTTTATCTAAAAGCGTGATATTTCCACTAGTATCAGTCACGAATCTACCATCTTGCATTTTTACAGCAATTCCAGTACTTGTGCCATCAGCATTTAAAATATATCCATTTTTATCGTATAACATATAAGTATCATCTTTCGCATTATAAAGGGTATCTTTATTTCCAGTCATTTGAAAAGCATTTACATATAATTCTCCATCAACATTTTCAACTGTTTGCACCTTATATGATTTAGCAACACCAGAATCGTCAATAGCACCATTTTCCACAACTCTTCCTACAAGATTAGCTGCTGTTGACAATGCTGAGTTTGCATAAGAAGCTTGCAATGCTGTTAATGATGTTGACATATCATAATTAGATTGGATTGTTGACATTTTTAATTGACTGTCCATAATTGCTGTTGAGTCTTGTGGCTTAGTTGGATCTTGCTGTTTCATCTGTTCTAATAAAAGCTTTAGAAAATCATCATTTGTAAGCTTATCATTTGAAACACTTGTTGTATATGTATTTCCATCAACCCCAACTGAACTTTGTACTACTACATCACTTAATGCTGCCATAATATTCTCCTTTGAAAGTTCCCATTTGAAAGGAACTTAATGCAACCAATTTATAACGAGGGAACTGATTTCCCTAACTCTTTTCTAAATAACCTGTTCGTTGAAAAAGTAACCGACAACATTATCAGTATCCATAGCATCTTGAATACGAACTGCAAGCTTTTCGTCCATAACGATAATATCTCCTGTCCCTATAATCCGAGAGTTGACATAAATATCGCCACCAGCACCTGCAAGTTTATCAAGTGCAACGATATCGCCTTCACCAAGACTGAGAAATCTTCTAATATCAATATCTGTACTTCCTAAAAGAACATCTACTGATATTTGGGCATCTACTAAACTGCTATAATCCCGCTCTGTTATTTCCATAATTGATACTTTTTTTCTGAATTTGAAATATTGTACCAAAAAAGTGCTAATTTTTATACCAAAAAAGTGCATTTAATACAAGTTTTTGAACAAAAAAGATAAATTTTCCATAAGAGTAAATTAAACTAAAAATAGATAAAATCCCGAACTTTTTAGAAATTTTTTCTATCAAGAACTCACATATAGCAATTCTTACAAAGGGCTGCGAGGAAACTTGCGAATGGCTATAGAGGTTAAAGCCCCTAAAATAATCTGAGCAAAAAGCTCAAAAGAAGGAAACAACATGGTAACAATGAAAGATTTATTGGAGTGCGGTGTACACTTTGGTCACCAAACAAGAAGATGGAATCCAAAAATGAAAAAATTTATTTTTGGTGTTAGAAAAAATATCTATATTATAGATTTACAAAAAACATTAAGATATTTCAGATACACATACAATGTAGTAAGAGACGCAGCTGCAAAAGGTGAAACGATGATATTCGTTGGAACTAAAAAACAAGCAGATGAAGCGATTAAAGATGCAGCAATCGCATGTAATATGCCATATGTAAACCATAGATGGTTAGGTGGAATGCTTACAAACTACCCTACAATCAAAAAATCAATTAGAAAACTTGAAATCATCAAAAAAATGAGAGAAGAAGGGCAACTTGACCTTTTAACTAAAAAAGAAGCTTTAATGCTTTCAAGAAAAGAAGAAAAACTTGAGGCATACCTTGGTGGTATCAAAGATATGAAAGTACTTCCAGATATGATGTTTGTTATCGATGCAGTGAAAGAAAAAATTGCTATTTTAGAAGCTAGAAGACTTGGAATCAAAGTTATCGCTCCACTTGATACAAACTGTGATCCAGACCTTGTTGATTTCCCAATCCCAGGAAACGATGATGCAATCAGATCAGTACAACTTTTCTGTAATGAAATGGCAGCTGCGATGAACGAAGGTAGAAATGCATTTTTAGAAAATAATAGTGAAGCAGAAACTGCGGTTTCAAATGAAGAGATAGCTGATGTTACAACTGAAATTCAAATGGAAGCTTCTGATTTCGAGGGTAAGGAATAATTATGGCTGGAGCAACTCCACAACTTATCAAAGAATTGAGAGAGAAATCTGGTGCAGGGATGCTTGATTGCAAAAATGCACTAAATGAGTGTGATGGAAATATCGACAATGCTATGAAATTTTTAAGAGAATCAGGACTTGCAAAAGCAGCTAAAAAAGCTGGAAATGTAGCTGCCGAAGGTCTTATAAATATTTTAGTAAATAGTGATAACACAAAAGTTACTATGACTGAAATAAATTCACAAACAGATTTCGTTGCAAAAAATGAAAACTTTATTGGATTAGTTGAAGAGATAACTTCTCATGTTCAAGCAAATAATATTCAAGAAACATCTGAATTACTTCAAACTACTATTAATGATACAAATTTTGAAGAGTATTTAAATGGTAGAATTGCCATCATTGGTGAAAATATCGTTGCTAGAAAAATGGCAACAATTAGTTTAGATAATGGTGTTGTGAATGGTTATGTGCATGGTGGAAAAGTTGGTGTTGTTTTGGCTGCAACTTGTGCGCCTGAAGCAAAAGAAAAAGCTATAGACATACTTAAAAAAGTAGCTATGCATGCTGCTTCTATGAAACCAACTGTTATCTCTTATAAAGATTTGTCGTTAGATTTTATTGAATCTGAAAATAAAGCTATTATTGCTGATATTGAAAAAGAAAATATTGAACTTTACAGATTAAAAAAACCTTTGAAAAATATCCCTGAATATGTTTCAAGAGTACAATTAACTGACGATGCTATCGAAGCTGCTCGTGCTAAAATGAAAGCTGAATTGGTAGCTGAGGGGAAACCTGAAAAAATTATTGATAATATCTTAGTTGGTAAAATAGCTAGATGGATTGAAGATAATACACAATTAGATAAAGCAAATGCATTACTCTCTCAAAACTATGTAATGGATGACAAATTGACTGTTGATGAAGCTTTAAAAGCTGTAGATGCGTCTATTGAAATCGTTGAATATATCAGATTTGAGCTTGGTGATGGTATTGAAAAAAAAGAGGAAGATTTTGCAGCTGAAGTAGCAGCTCAAATGGCTCATTAATTTTGACTAGACTATTACATACGAAAAATCTTTTTGTATGCTGTAGTCTTTTTGTATGATTGTTTCAATATGAAAAAATTAGAAAACCAAGATTTAACAATACATACTTTTCTTTCAGAATCTTTTTTGATTAATGCAAAAGAGATTTCTCATAATTTTGATTATCCTTTATTTGACAATATAAGTTTAACTCTACAAAAATCAGAAACGATTGCTATTATCGGTTCAAGCGGTTGTGGTAAGTCAACGCTATTAAATATTCTTTCTTCACTCCTTCAACCTAACATTGGAAATGTTTTTTATGAAAATACAAATATTTATAACCTTTCACAAAAGAAATTATTAGAGTTAAGAAGAAATATTTTTGGTATTATATTTCAAGCACATTATCTTTTTCGTGGTTTTTCTGCTGTTGAAAATCTTCAAATAGCAGAATTTTTAAGTGGAAACAAGATAGATATGGAGTTATTGAAAATACTTAAAATTGAGCATATTCTTCATCAAGGGATTGGGGAGCTCAGCGGAGGTCAACAACAAAGACTCTCAATTGCTAGAATTCTTACAAAAAAACCGAAAATTATTTTTGCAGATGAACCAACTGGAAACCTCGACAAAATAACCGCAAAAGAGGTTATGGATGTTTTATTTCAATATGTTGCTTATGAAAAAGCTGGTATGATTTTGGTAACACACGAAGATGATTTAGCAAATTTATGTGATAAAGTTTACAAAATAAATGATTTAAAATTAGAAAGAGTTAAATAATGAAAAGTATCGCTTTAGTATCAAATACAGAAATTATCAATAAGATATTTACACTCATCTCAAATAAGCTTATGATTCATTTAAAAATTTATAAATCCATTGAGCACATAGAAAAAAATCTTGATTTAATTATTGTTGATGATTATTTTATAAATGATAATATTATTAAATTAAGATCTTTTTGTGACACATTGGTTGTACTTAAAAATGACAACTCAAGTGAAAATGGCTTTGATTTTATTATTGAAAAACCTTTTTTACCCTCTACTTTAAGTCTTAACTTAGAAAAAATTCTAAAAAACATAGATGAAGACTCCCTAAATAACCAAATAGTGTACAAAACAGAAGAGCCTACACATGATGAGATCACAGATGATTTGGCTAAATTTATAGATTCATTAGCATATGAAAACGATGATGAAGAATCAACTTACAATAGTGATGACTTAACTGTCAAAAAAGAGCAGTTAGGACATGGAGGCGTTTTGGATAAAGATGAGTTATCGAAGCTTTTTGATATGATAAACGATGATAAGCCAGATGATTATTTTAAAAATATTGAAAAGGATAATGATTGGGTTGAGCTTTCAGATATCATAGATAAAGCTATCAATGATGTTTCATCGTATGAATTTAAAGAAAACAAACCAATAAAACTTATCTTAAATAAATATTCCATTGATGAATTAGCTCCACTTTTAAAAAGGTTAAATCAAAATGTTATTGACAGTCTCACAGATGGAAATGAAATTACATTACAATTAAGGCTAGAAAACAATGATTAACGAATTTCAAAAAGGTGCCATTCTTATTATATCAGGACCAAGCGGTTGTGGTAAAAGTTCTATGCTCAAAAAATTTTATGAGTGTTTCTCGAATTATTATTTTTCCATTTCAACGACAACAAGAGCACCTAGAATTGGAGAAATTCATGGGGTGGATTATTTATTTACTACAAATGAGGAGTTTGAAATTGATATTGAAAACAACAACTTTCTAGAATATGCCAAAGTACACAGTCATTATTATGGCACTTCAAAAAAACCTATAACAAAAGCTCTAAAAGAGGGCAAATTGGTTATTTTTGATATCGATGTGCAGGGGCATGATTTGGTTCGAGCAAAATTAGATTCTATTACAACTTCTGTTTTCATAACAACTCCAACACTTAAAGAGTTAGAACATAGACTCCATAAAAGAAATACAGACAATGATGATGTTATACAAAATCGAATTAAAAATGCAAAAATAGAGATTTATAGTCTTGATAAGTATGATTACTTGATACTCAATAATGACTTAGACGAAGCAAGCAAACAACTCATTGCCATAGGAAATGTTGCACTTATAAAGTCTTCTTTATTTGATAAAGCAACTATTGTAGAAACTTGGTTCGGTGAAAGTTAAGCTTCTACAACTCTATAAACTCTATAAAAAGACAGCAAGTCCGCTAAATAAAATTTAGTGACTCTTTATACTATCTCATCTATAGAGATAGCTTTACCAAAATACCATCCTTGTGCATAGTTGATACCCAAAGATTTTATTTTCTCATAGATACTCTCTTTACTCACAAACTCGGCAACCGTCTCGACACCTGTTCGTTTTGCATAACTTGCTATCGTATCCACAATAATCTCTTGATTGATATCAGTATCAACACTTCTAATCAAAGAACCGTCAATTTTTACAAAATCTACTTTCAATGCTTCAAGCATATTAAAGTTTGAATACCCTGCTCCAAAATCATCCACACCAACTTTGCAACCATATAAATGCACAGTATCAATAAATCTTCTTACAAGTTCAAAATCTTCAATCTCTTCAGTTTCAAGCAATTCAAAATGCAAAAACTTACTAATCCCTTCATGTTCTTCTAAAACTTTTACAATATATTCTAAAGTTTCTTTGTTTCTAATATCTTCAAAAGAGATATTCACAGCAACAATAGCATTCTTTATTTTTATAAAATTGAGACATTCATGTAGCATTAATTTTAAAATTTTTGATGATAATTTTGCTTTTTTTGCTATTGGTAAAAATTTAAATGGAGGGATTATTTCACCATCATCTTCGATGTATCGTATCAATGCTTCATATTTGTAAATACTTTGTGTATCTGCTTTCACTATCGGTTGAAAAAATGCTTTGAAGTGTCCATCAAACAAACCATCTTTAAGCTTTTTTACCCAAGATAAATTTTCTTCAAAATTCTTTTGTGTATCATGAACTGTCTCATCATACTGCATAACTTGAATAAATTTCTTTTTAGCCATATTTAAAACTCGTTGAGAATTTTCAAAAGTTCTATGATTTGATGATTTTGCAATTCCTACCGTAATCCCAATATTAATACTATTTCCATTATCAAATGGAACTCCTGATTTATCAAGTTTGTGGATAAAATCCAAACATTCAAGTCTTAATTCATCTTGTGTCATCCCAGTATTTTTAACATTTACAACAAATTTATCAGCACCAACTCTATACAAATCATACTCAGGTTTTGGAAAAAATTCTTGCAAAATAGATTTAAATTGTAATAAAAGTTTGTCCCCATTTTCCTCTCCATACAATTCATTTAAAATAGAAAAATCATCAATATCAATAAGTGCAATAATAGATGGTCTCGTTTGTTTTAATTCTTTGATAAGTGCATTTCTATTTCCAAGATGTGTTAGATTGTCTCTATACAAATCTTGCAACTCATGATAAAGGAGCGACTGTCTCATCACGCTGAATAATTTTTTTATATCTATTGGTTTAAGAACATATTTATCAATACCAAGTTCAATAGCTTCAAGCAAATAAGATGAATTTGAAAATGCAGTCGCTACGATAATTGGAATATTTGGATTGATCTCTTTTATCTTATGGGCCATCTCTAAACCATTCAGCTCTGGCATATTCACATCTGTGATAATCAGGTCTATGCTGTCTTGATATTTCAGAAATATTTCCAATCCAATTTTTCCATTTGAAGCCAAATGCACCTCTTTTGTAAACTGTTTAATTACATCGCCAGTTACATTTCTTAAATCATCTTCGTCTTCACAATATAAAACAGTAATGTCTTTTAAATTTACCGTATTCGGATTCATTTCACTCTCTTTCTATCTTGGCAGATACCCTTTAATCTTAATTAGTTATAATATCTTAAAATTATAAAAGAGAAAATTAATTTGAGCAAAAATATAAAAATTATAAATTTAGGTGGGACTTTCAATAAAATATATGAGTCAACAACTGGAGAACTTCTCGTTCCAGAACACAATGATGCTATTTTTCAAATTTTAAGAAAAACTTACAATATAAATACCTTTCCACAAGTTGAAGGGCTAATTTACAAAGATAGTCTGGCTATGGATAAGAATGATAGAAAATTGCTTTTGGACAAAATTAGCTCCTCAAAAGAGGACAAAATAATAGTAGTTCATGGTACAGATACTATGAAAAAATCAGCAAAAGTTTTAGCAAAGTTTCTAAAAAATAAAACTATAATTTTTGTAGGTGCCATGATACCGTATAGCATAGATAAAATTGAAGCATCCTTTACACTCGGGATGGCATTAGGATTTTTAAAAAGTAATCCAAAAAAAGGTGTGTTTATTTGTATGAATGGACTTATAAAAAAACACAATACAATAATAAAAGATTACAAACAAGGGGTTTTTAAATGCCTCTAGCAAAATGTAGTCACTGTCAATTAGAATTTGATGAAAAGGTGATGATACAAGAAAAGCAAAATCCCTCTTTGCATTTCTGTTGCAATGGTTGTCAAGGGGTTTATCATATTTTACAAGACGATGGATTATCGAGTTTTTATGACAAAATTGGGAAAAATACCCTTTCAAAACCACTTGCACTTGGAAATAATAGCTCCACTTTTGATATGGATAGTTTCAAAAAAAGGTATATAAGAAAAACATCTGAAGGGTTCAATAGAGTTGATTTAATTATTGAGGGGATCCATTGTGCTGCTTGCATTTGGCTCAATGAAAAGATTTTGGATGAAACACAAGGTATCGTAGAAGCTAAAATAAATTTCACAAACCACAAAGCAAAAATAGTTTGGGATGACGACATTGTGACACTTTCGCAAATTATCGATAAGATAAGAAGCATTGGTTACAACGCTTATCCATATGAAAAAACTGCCAGTGATAAAAAATCAACTGTAAACAATCGTGATTATTTTTTGAGAATGAGTGTCGCTATCTTCGCATCTATGAATATTATGATGATTGGTGTTGCAAAATATACTGGATTTTTTACAGGAATGAGTGCAAGTATGACCCAAATGGTTCATTTTGCTGAATGGATTTTTGCTACACCCGTTCTTTTTTATAGTGGTTGGATATTTTTTAGAGGTGCTTATTTTGGTCTTAGAAATAAAATCATCAATATGGATTTTTTAGTCATATCTGGAGCTACTTTAACTTATGCCTATTCTCTCTATGTACTGTTTGGAGGTGCTGGAAATAGCTATTTTGATAGTGTTTCGATGATACTTACTTTTGTTTTAGTTGGCAAATACCTTGAAGTTTTAGGGAAAAAAAGTGCTATTGATACAATGGATAAAATCAAATCTTACATACCTTTAGAAGCCACAATCATAGAAAATGATGGGAAAAAAATAGTAGCACTTGATGCCATACAAGTGGGGAATATTATTGAAGTCAAAAATGGTGAAAAAGCTTCAGTTGATGGGGAAGTTGTCAGTGGAGAAAGCTCATTTGATGAGAGTAGCATCAGTGGAGAATCACTTCCAGTTGCAAAAAAATTAAATGATAAAATTTATAGCGGAACAATAAATCTTGATAAAGTGATACGATACAAAGCAACAAAAGATTATGCAAATTCAACACTCAATACTATTGTGGAACTCCTCGAAGATTCGCTAAATTCAAAACCAAAAATAGAAGAGATGACAAATGAGCTTTCCAAGTATTTCTCGATTACTATTTTACTCTTAGCTACAATCACTTTCGTAAGTTGGTACTTTGTGGGTCTTCCCTTTGAAAATTCTCTTATCATTACCATTTCAGTTATCGTTATCGCTTGTCCTTGTGCATTGGCTCTTGCTACTCCAATTGCTAGTATTGTTGGAATTAGTTGGCTTGGACGAGAGGGGATTTTATTTAAAGAAGCAAAATTTATAGAAATATTTGCAAAAGCTACAACTGTAATATTTGACAAAACAGGAACACTCACCCATGGAAAACTTAAAGTAATATCACACAATATCAATTTATCAAGCGAAGAATACAATCTTCTTTATAGTTTAGTAGATAGTTCAACCCATCCAATAAGCAAAGCGATAAAATCATTTTTAATAGAAAATTATCCTAATTTGACTCATATAAATCTGGAAAATATTGAACAAATCCCTGCTGTTGGTGTAATTGCTACTTATCAGGATAAAAAATTATTCGGTGGGAAACTAGATGATACCCCACTCTATACAAGCTATCATTTTCAAATAAACGACACAACTCTAGCTTCATTTTTCTTGGAAGATGAGATAAGAGATGATAGTCAAAAAACTATAGACTACCTTCAAAAAAATGGAATTGAAACTATCATTTGCAGTGGAGACAATCAGCAAGTCGTTGAAAAAATGGCAAATACTTTAGGGGTCAAAGAATATTACTCCTCCATCACGCCACAAGGAAAAGCAGACTTAGTAACCTCTTTGAAAGAAAATGGCAAGATTGTTGTGATGGTTGGCGATGGAATAAACGACTCTTTGGCGCTCAGTCGTGCAGATATCTCTATCGCTATGGGAAATGGTGCTGACATAGCTTTGGCGGTGAGTGATGTTGTGATATTAAACGATAAACTAGAGGGGATTATCAAGAGTTTTTATATAGCGAAACGAACCTTTAGATTTATAAAACAAAACCTTTTTATCTCTTTGCTTTACAATCTTATCACATTGCCTTTGGCTATTTTTGGGTATGTAATTCCCCTTGTGGCAGCACTTTCTATGAGTTTAAGTTCCCTTTTGGTTGTGGGAAATAGTATGAGAATAAAAGAAAAACAAATTTTAACAGATGAGGAAAAATGATGAATGATGGAATTTTATGGTTAGAGTTAGCAGTTGGGATACTTGTAAGTTTTTCACTCCTAGGAATTTTTATCTGGGCAGTGAGACAAGGACAATTTGACGATGGGAAAAAGATGATGAATGGGCTTTTATTTGATTCAACTGAAGATTTACAAGACGCAATACGAAAAGAAAATAAGATAAAAGAGTTAAAAGCAAATAAATTAAAATCAAACACTACACTAAAAACATAATCAACATTATGTTTGATTTGGCACAAGCGTCTCTAACTAATGAGCCCATAAAAAAAGCCTAGCTAAAAATAGCTAGGCTTTAAAAATTTTAGCAAAAACTAAAATTATTTTCCGATACCTGTTGAAGATAATTCAGCATCACTATATTTAGCAACTTGACCTTTCATAACACCAGCCATAGCACCACCATAAGTTCCAGCTTTGTATCCAGTCAATGATTTAGAAACTTCAGCTTTTGTCATATCTTTAACAATTTTTGATTTTCCTAATGCAGCTTTTTCCCAATCTGCACCATGGCAACCTTTACAAGCTCCTAAATTAACAGCACCAAATGCTGCAACTCCACAAATTAATGTTCCTAATATGATTTTATTCATTTTCTTCTCCTATTTTTATTTTTGTCAGAAAAATAGTACAATTTCTTAACTTTAACTATTCTTAGTGTAAAATCCGCCATATGAAAAAGAGTGTTTTAAATATTGAAAATCTTACATTTGGCTACACTTCAAAAAAATTAATTTATACAAATTTTGATTTAGAAATTAAAAGAGGTGAGATTAAAAGTATCGTAGGAAGTAGTGGAAGTGGGAAAAGTACCCTTTTTGAACTTATCACAAAAAATCTAAGCCCAATAAAAGGAAAAATAACGAGTCAAAAGATAAGTTCCATCTATCAAGACCCTTATAGCTCTTTTCATTCGTTTTATTCTATCATCGAACAAATAAAAGATGTTACAGACGATTTGAGTGAACTAGATTTCTTACTCGAAAGATTTTCTTTAGATTTTAGCCACTTGGAAAAAAAACCTCATCAACTTAGTGGTGGTCAACTTCAAAGATGTAGTATCATACGAGCCATTTTGATGAAACCTGACTTACTTTTAGCAGATGAGCCTACGAGTGCTTTGGATAATATCATAGCACTTGATGTTATGAAACTTTTAATAACTTTTAGTGAAAGATTTGGCATTTTACTTATCACTCATGATGAGGATTTAGCTATTTGGTGCAGTGATGAAATCATCAATATTGAAAACAATCAAATAATTTACAAAGGATAAAACAAACACAATGGACATCATATTTATACTCAAAAAAATCATATCAAGCTTCATAATGCCTTTTTCTATCGGCTTATTTCTTTTTGCTTTTGGACTTTTTTACCTTTTTAAAAAGAAAATCCCAAAAGCAAAAGTGTTTTTATCATTTGCCATTATTTGGATTATGATTATTTCCCATAGTGCGTTTGCGAACTTTTTGCTTACCTCTTTAGAAAATGAATATCAGCCTTTAAAAAAGATTCCAAAAGATACAAAATTTATTGTCTTTCTTGGTGGAGATATGGAAAATAGAGGTTGGGAAGTTTTGCGACTGTATCACGAAATTGAAGGAGCTAAAATAGTAACATCAGGATATGAAGGACGAGGAACTATCGCAGAAGCTACGAAAACTGCAAATATGTTGCGTTCTATCGGTATCAAACAAGAAGATATTTTTACCTATCCAAAACCAAAAGATACAAAAGAGGAAGCACAAAATATAAAAGAAATTTTAAAAAATCAAAAGTTTATCCTTGTAACTTCAGCGTATCATATGAAAAGAGCGATGATGATTTTTGAATATGCTGGGCTCAAACCAACCCCTGCACCAACTGATTATTTGATAAAAGAGAGTGACAGTGCTATCTCTTTCCCAGACGGGTATAGCTTGCTTAAAACAGAGAAAGTTTGGCATGAATATATTGGGATCTTTTGGGTGAAAATAGTTAACTTCTTGGTTGATTAGAATAGTATAGCTTGTTTGATTTGGTATAAAATCAATCTTTAAAAGGAAGCGGTATTTTTTAAGTCCATTAGTGATACACTTCAAATCAAATCAATTTTAGGAAAATAATATATGACAAAATGTGGCTATGTAAGTACCATCGGAAGACCAAATGCAGGAAAAAGTTCACTTTTAAACTGGCTTGTTGGAGAAAAAATAAATATGGTATCCCATAAAGCAAATGCCACAAGAAAAAGGTCAAATACCATAGTGATGCACGGGGATGACCAAATCATCTTTGTGGATACTCCAGGTCTTCATCATCAAGAAAAACTAATCAACCAATTTATGCTTGAAGAGGCTTTAAAAGCTATCGGAGAGTGTGATTTGATACTTTTTTTGGCACCTGTGACTGACAAAATAGTCCATTATGAAAGATTTTTAGAAGAAAATAAAAAAAACACTCCTCATATTTTGCTCCTTACAAAAACAGATTTTGTGACAAGCGGAGAAGTGGCAGGAAAAATAGCAGAATATACACAACATGCAGATAAATACAAAGCCATCATTCCAATCTCAATAAAAAAAGGGCAAAAACAACATTTAATTCTCGATGAAGTTGTAAAATATCTTCCAGTAGGACCTTATTTATTTGATACTGAAATTCTTACAACTACAAATTTAAGGGATATTTACAGAGAATTTATTAGAGAATCTGTATTTGAAAATATCAGTGATGAAATTCCTTATGAAGCTGATGTTATTATGAATAAAGTGGAAGAAAAACCAAATGTTGAAGTGATTAAAGCGACAATAGTTGTAGAAAAACAAACACAAAAAGGGATGATAATCGGTGAGGGTGGAATAGCTATCAAAAGAATTGGGCTCAATGCTCGAAAGAAAATAGAAAAACTTATCGGTAAAAAAGTCTATCTTGAGCTTTTTGTTTCAGTCAAAAAAGGGTGGAGTAAAAATAAAGAGGGTCTTAGAGAACTCGGTTACGACTTCTGATGAACATATATTCATCTTTCATAGTGGGCTATTAGAGAGTATCACTTTGAAGTTGTTTCATAACACTAACTTACAACTTCTTTCATTTTCTAACTTTACACACATTACAAAAAAAGTTACTGAAGAAATTTCAGACAAACACCTCAAATCTTTCTTCCAAACAGCACTCGCTCAAGCCAATTTTCCAATAGAAAAAAATACAAAAGTTTTTTATAGTTTTATGAAACAATCAAGTTCGTATGAAATATATTTCTTTCAAAGTACGCAAAAACATCCGCTACTAGAGATACAGTTATTTGAAAACTATACATACGGAAAAGAAACGACAAAAGAAAGTTATCAACTTTTTATAACTACCAATTTTTTTACCCTTTATTGCAATGGACAAGTTCTTTTGGCTTTTGAAAATAAAAATTACTCTCAAAGTGATATTTTGAAATTTATTCAATTTACCCATAAAATTACAATAAACGAAATAATACTTATCATTGATGAAGAGTTAAACGAGCTAAAAAAAGATATTTCAAATATCAAACCACTGCATTTGATTCATCTTTCCAACTCATACGGGCACTATTATTATTTTTTTTATTTGACTCTCATTGTTTTATTTTCATTTTATTTTTATAATACAACTTACAACGATACTTTTTCAAAACTTCCAGCAAATACCCTCAAGGGAAAATCTCATAAAAATCAAGAAATAGCCTTAAAAATCACACAATTTATCACAAATCTTAACAATAAAAATATCAAACTTGAAGAATTAAGATACGACAAAAAAATATATGCAAAAGTAAAATCAAACAATCAAAATTTATATGATTTTTTGGCACTTTACAAAAAAAATATGAAAATTGTGAAGTTGGAAAAGACCAATGACAATCTTATTTTAGGGGAGATTGAGATTGAATTTTAACCATTTTTTCAACGAAACCACTCTTGCTACAAAAATACAACTCTATAGCATCCCTTTATTGATTGCTTTATTTATATTCTCCAATGATGCATTATTTGCGAAAAAAGAGCTCCAAATATATACTGATGAAACACTCAAAAATTCAAATCATACAGTTTCCAAGATGGAAATTATTCAAACTTATGAAGAGTTAGCGAAATTATCTGGGATTAAAATTTGTGTCTTAAATTTTGATAAAGATTTGATTGTTACCAAATTTGGTGGGGAAGCTACTTCTTTGCTCACTTTCTTGCATGAAGTGGAAAAAAGAGACACGATCATCTCTCTCAAATTTATCCAAAATGATACAAAAATTGCAGTTGAAGGTATCTTTGCTATACAAACATTTCATAACAAATCCATTCAACATATCACGACTACACCATATCTCAAAAATCCTTTTCAAAATTTCCTTCAAAATTCTCTAAATAAACCTTCTAGCGAAATATCATCCCCACAAATATCTACACTAAAAACGGAAGCAAAGCCAAGGAAAGTACAACCAAACACAAGTCTCAAAATTGAACCGCTTGTAGCCAAAACCATAAGTGAGGAAAACCAAAGTGACGAGGGAAGTGACTATATAGAAGTGCTTCCAAAATCAAAAACAGTTGCAATCGTTGGAGAGTATGTTTTGCTCAACAAAGAGTGGCTAAAAGTTGGGGATACTTATGGGGATTATACTATCACTAAAATATCAATCAGCAATATTAATTTTGAGAAAGATGGGAAGTTAGCCATTATGGAAATGTTTAATGTCAACTGAGCTTTTGAGCGATTTGGATTTATACACGATTGACTATCAATTATCAAAAGATATGAATCTTAATATTCTAAAAAGATATGTTGTCTTTCCTGTCAAAGAGTATGATATTTTTATCCTGATAGCTTCAACTTGTACCATTGACGACACATTTTTAGATTCAAATATTTTTTCAAAACCAATTAAATCTATACAAATTGAACAAAAAGTCTTTGATTTTGAAATACTTCATCTGCATCACAAACAAAACCTCTACGAAAAAGGTAAGAAATCTCTTTTAAATAAAGATGATTTTAATATGCATGAATCGCATATTTCCAAATTCTTAGAGGAATTATTTGAAATCGCAATATCGCTTAATAGTAGCGATATTCACATTGAATCTTTAAAAAATGCTCTCGTTATTAGACTTCGAATAGATGGAATTTTAATTCAATTTTTTCGTTTTGAGATCGAACTTTACCCCATATTAAGCTCCGCTATGAAACTTTTTGCAAAACTTGATATCTCGCAAAAAAGAATCCCACAAAATGGTCGATTTTCAAAATCTATCAAAGAAAATGAATATGATTTTCGTATTTCTATTCTCCCTACCATAACGGGTGAGTCTATTGTAATACGGATTTTGGACAATCAAAAAGCATTGTTAGGACTTAAAAATATTGGTTTTTGTGATGATGTTTACACAACTATCAAAAAAAATATCAATTTCTCACATGGAATGATTTTGATAACAGGAGCTACTGGAAGTGGAAAAACAACTACAATGTACTCTATCTTAAACGAACTCGACAAGAAAAAAAAGAAAATTATCACAATAGAAGACCCTATCGAATACAACATTGATGGGATTATGCAGGTGCCTATAAATGATGAAATTGGGCTTAGTTATGAGATTGTCTTGAAAAATGTATTGCGTCAAGACCCAGATGTAATAATGATAGGGGAAATTAGAGATGAAAATGCCCTCAAAATTGCTATCCAAGCTTCCCTTACTGGGCATCTTGTCATCGCGACACTTCATACGAATGATGCCATAAAAACTATCAATCGACTTCTTGATTTAGGTACTAAATCGTATTTGATAGCTTCCGTTTTACGCCTTATCGTATCTCAAAAACTCGTTCGAGTTCTTTGTCCTAATTGCAAAAAAAAGGTAACCATTGACAATCTTGTGTGTTTCGAGAGTGTTGGCTGTCCAAAATGCAATCTAAGTGGCTACACTGGACGAGTTATAGTGACAGAACACTTTGAATTTGATGAAAAAATAGCCAAAATGGTCAATGATAAATTTGATATATCGGATATTGTTTTGTATGCCAACTACACCAGTATCAACGACAATGCCTATAGTAAAGTTATCGATGGAACAACCTCTTTAAATGAGTATCATTTACATGAAATATAAAATTACTTTTCAAGAAAATGGCACAATCAAATCAAAAAAAGTTCATTCTTTAGATTCAAACGAAACAAATATTATAAAAATTGAGGAACTAAAAAATGTCAATTTCAGTTTGAATTTGAATTTTAACAAAAATGTAGATGATGATATTGTTTTATTATTTTATGAAATAAGCACCATGTTGTCTTCAAAACTTCCCATAAAAGATATTATTGAAGTGCTCTTAAAATCATATAAAAATGATGTGAATAGAGCTATTTTAGAGACCATCAACAAAAGTCTTCAAGATGGTCAGCCCATCCATAAAGGACTCGAAATTCACCAAAAGTCTTTAGGCTATTTGCCTATTTTATTTTTTAAACTTGGGGAACAAAATAGTAATATAGCAACGGCACTTAGCTCTTTGTATGAAATACTAAGCGAAAATCAAAACCTCAAAAATAAAATAAAACAAGCTATTCAGTATCCACTCATTCTTTTGGCTTCATTTTTTATATCTTTAGCCATTATCTTCATCTTTGTTGTTCCAAAGTTTGAATATATTTTTTTAGAATTTGGGAATAATTTACCTTTGAGTACTACAATTTTACTCAAAATTAAAGATTTGATTTACCAACACTATTTCTTAATTCTTATCGGATTTGTAGCAACTATCGTATTCTCTTATCTACTTTTTCTTCGCTATACATA
>CAMCYD010000031.1 GCA_945883785.1 Helicobacter pylori PMSS1 | reverse complement strand
GCTTTGATTTCATTTGCTGCATCTGCACTTCTATTTGCTAGATTTCTCACTTCTTGGGCAACAACTGCAAATCCTTTCCCAGCTTCACCTGCTGTTGCTGCTTCTACTGCTGCATTTAAAGAAAGGATATTTGTTTGGAATGCTATTTGGTCTATTACTCTAATAGCTTCATTAATTGCCATAACTTCATGATTGATATCTTCCATAGAATGAGCTGTTTTATTTGCAAGCTCTTGTCCACTGCTTACTGCTTTATTGACGATAATTCCGAGTTCAGCCATTTTGATTGCATTTTGTGCATTGTTTCTTGTGATTGAAGTTATCTCTTCTAAAGCTGCTGCTGTTTCTTCTAAAGATGCTGCTTGTTGATTTGCTTTTGCTGCAACATTATTGACACTCACACTCATTGTGATAGCATTTTGATTGAGAGTTTCACCGTTTGAAAGATTGATTTTAGCATTGGTTCTAAGAGCGACACCAAGCTTATTAACACTTTCCATAACTGCTAACATATCTGATTTTAGTTTTGGATTGATAGAAACTGATTTTGTGAAATCATCGTTTGTGTAGAGTTCTAGTGTGCTTCTTAGGGCGGTCATATTGTTGTTCATAGCATCAATCATACTATTTACGGTTCGTCTTAATGTTTCAACCATAGGATTTTTTGAGATAGCATGAATTCTACATTTATAAATTCCTTGCTCTACTTTATCGGTTACAAGCACAATTTCACCTATAACTTTCATATCTTCTTTCAGTTTAGCATCTTGAATCAGAGCTATTTGGTTTAAATAATTTAAAAGTTCACCAAATTCATCTTTAACAGTTATATCAGCTGGTGCAAATTTATTTGTTTTATAAGATAAGAAATCTATAAAATCATTAAATTTATTATTAAAGTTGCTCAGTGATTGAGATATCACTTTTTTCGAGATAAAACCAACAATCACAAGAAGTACAATGATAACAATGACATTAAACAATGCAATTTGAAGCACAAGAGAAACAGTGTCTGATGCAAACTCATCAGCTTTATCTTTGTTTATCCCAACAATATATTTCCCAACTTCTTTTCCATTTAAATCTTTAATAGGTGTAATAGCATTAAATAAATCAGCGGTTTTTATAAAGCTTTTAGTTGCCAAATCTTGTGAATCCAAAGTAGCTATTACTGTTTTAAATGTATCATCAATCTCTTTTTGAGAGATATAATATTTAAGAAGTTTCATTTCAGTTGTGTATTTATCACCTCTTGCAAGTTTTTCATCTAAAAGAACTAGCACATCAGTTTGCGTTTTTTTCATCTCTTTAATAATAGAGTTATAACCCATAATCGCCTCGACAGAACCGATATATTCTCCGCTTTTATTGAAAATTGGAGAGATTCCTCTGATAACTAAACCAGCTTCTCCAACTTCAACTGCAGTCAATGGTTTTTTAGTTTCTTTCACTTTAAGAATACTTTCCCTGAAACCACTTAAATCATCGCCAAATTTTTCATGTTTCCAGTCTCTTACAAATGATTTTACATCTTTTGTGTGGATATGAATTTGAACATTTTTGTATGGAGTACCATTTTTAAAACTTTTACCCAAGCTATTGAGAGCTTCAATAGCGATATTTCTATCGTCAGTTTCTAAAGCTTTCATAATTTCACTACTTGAAGCTAAAGTTACAGCGATTCCAAGTGCGATATTGAGTTTAGCATCTTGGGCTTCTAAAATTTTAATTTGTAAATCTTGTGCGGTTGAAGCATCAGATTTTGCCATAGCTTTATTTAACATAAAGCTTACATATAAAGCACCCACTACGAGCATAACGCTAGCAACACCTACAAGATATTTGTTGAGTTTGCTAGCTAAAGATGTAGTTTTTTGAAAATTTTCCATTTGACTCTCTTAATTATTTTTTTTGCTGGGTATGGTATCTAAAAAATCTTTATTTACTATTACGAAAGTCGCGGAAAGATGATTTTAAGAGGTTTGTAATCTTTTATCTATTCAACTTAGTTATTCAACTCGTTTTTGTTGTCTTTTCTGTTTGGTTGAAAGCTGCACTTTATCAAAACTACTTGTAAGCTCGCTATATTCTCGTAAAAAAGAGGGAAGTTTCCTCCCTCCAACTTTTAAGATATCTTTCACTAGCAAGTCCGCCACTTGCTGTTTTTCATAATTTTGAATTGTTGTCATATAGTCAAATAAAAACAAAGCTAATCTATCAAGTGAGATTTGCCAAGTAGAAAAAGTTTGATTATAAAGCCACTGCGAAAAATCATAAAAGGTTGTGTAAACACTTTTGTTTTCTACTAAAAGTTTAAATGTTCCAGTGAAATTTCCACTATTATAAACCAAATCCCAAAATCTAGAGAATCTTTTCATCACTTGCATTTGACCAAAAGGGATAAGGTCATTTGCCAAAATATCATAGGGTGGAGTGTCGCTATAAATCATACCAAAAAGCTCATCGTGCCTATTTAAAGTTGTTCCTGAGAGTTTTTTTAGTACACCAACTTGAATTTCACTATTTGACAAATTACATAAATAATCAAGATTTTCACCAAAACTTTCACAACTTTCCCCTGGAAGTCCAATAATCAAATCAAGGTGAATATGAGCATTTGTCTCTTTTTCTAAAAATTCAAGATTTTCTTTTATTTTTGGAATATTAAGATTTCGTTTGATATTTTTTGCAATATCTTTTTTGAGTGTTTGAATACCAATCTCAAGTTGCAAAGAAGTTGGTGGAAACTGCTGTATTCTCTCTTTGAGTTCAGCAGGAAAATGGTCAGGAATAACTTCAAAATGGGTCGTAAAAGGTGCATTTTTACTTAGAAAAAAGTCAAGAAGTGTATTTGCCATTTTGATATCGAGATTGAAAGTTCTATCTATAAATTTAAAGTTTCTTACCCCTTTCCCCCAAAGAGTTTGAAATGCCTCTAGCAACTCTTCCAAATTAAAATTCCGAACTTGTTTGTCAATCGATGAGAGGCAAAATTCACATGAAAATGGGCATCCTCTTGAAGCTTCTACATAAATATATCGATTTTTTATATCATTTTCATCATAATATTTATAAGGCAATTGTATCTCTTTTAGGTCATAGAGTTTTGGTGGAAAGATTTTTGTTTCAATTTTCTTTTCTTCTAAAATATCGCGGCAAAGCTCATAAAAAGGGATTTCCCCTTCTCCTTGTACTACAAAATCAGCTTTACTCATATCTACTCTAAAAGGTTGATGACTTACCTCTGGACCGCCTAAAATAATGACAGTTTGAGGGCTTACTTTTTTTAAAATTTCTATAAGTTCTTTGACATCACTTGCATTCCAAATATAAACACCAATACCTATTATTTTCGGATTTAATTTACAAATATCTTCTGCGATATCTTGCATTTTTTCATTAATGACATATTCTTTTATAACGGCAAGCGGTTGTAATTCTTTAAGGTTTGCATACAAATAACGAAGTCCTAAACTACTGTGAGTGTATCTCCCGTTGAGGGTGGTAAGAATAATATCGTTCACTATTTTTGAAGACTTTGAATTTTATTTTGATTTATCATAAGCCTAAAATTCATCTCTAGCCCTTTGTTTGTTTGTGAAAATTCTATGGGATAATCAAGCACTATAGAATAATTTTGTTTTTCCAAAAGTTTAATGGTCTCAAAAAATTCAATAGGTGACTGAATCGTAATCATCACATCATAAGTGTATCGCACATACTTTTCTTCACTTGAATTTTGCAGTTTTACTATTGCTTTATTGTTAAAAAGTTGTTCAATTCCTTTTTTTCCATCCCCAGCAGATAAAAATCGCTCTTTCGTTGTAGGAATATATTTCTTGCTTAGTGGCTCAGCTTTTGATAAAAGATTTCCATTTGAGATAATTGAGGTAAATGTTCCTTTATTTTCAGTTGTTAAAATATTTTCACTATGTTCATAAAATTTCAATAACTTCGGTTTTAGTGCTTCTTCAAAAGGATTGATTGCTTTAAAGTCATAAATAATTGTAGACTCATTATTAGCTATTTGTATCTCTTTTAGGACAGAATTATCATCTATACTATCAAAAATATTAGTGATGAGGTTGACAATATATGCATTTGTCGCTATATGATTTGGAAGGTCTATCTCTTCAATTCTTTTTGTTTTATGTATTTGTTCTGTAGATTGAGTTGAAGCAGTTTTTTCATCAGACGATTGCAAATAATAAAAACTATACAATGCCCCAGCAGTAGTTAAAATTGAAATTAAAAGCCATAGAAATATAGTATATTTTGATTTTTTAGTTCTTCTTTTTGTAAAACTGTAACTTCCTACATTCTCTCTTCTTGCTATCGCATCTACGGTATCATCGATATTTATAGGATTATAAGTGATATCTAAAGCAAGGTTTTGCTTCAGATTTTCAAGCTGTTTTGGTTCTAAGTGTTTGATAGTATAAAAAATATTGATAACTTCACAAAAATTTGAAGTGTTTGAAGTCGCATAATATGTTTTCAAAATATCGCCTATATTTTCACCTAATTCAAGGAGGTAAATCTCATCATATAAGATTTGCTCTACGACTTCATCTTTATAAAAATTTGATTTTTTTATATCGCAGTATGGAGTTAAAAATTTTATGCAACTATGTCCAAGTCTTTTTTTCTCATTTAAAAATATCGTATATAGGGTATTGTTAAAGATAAAAATATTAAGTGAGTTTTCTTTTGCTTCCATCATAAGTTCATCATGAAGTATCGTAAAGGGAGAAATAAGATAATCAATATTGCCATTGTTGTAATAAGATTTAGAGATATTTATATTTGCCTTATCTAGCACGATAGTGTGTGAAGCATCAAAAAGAAGTTCAACTTCGCTTTTGTTTTTAGAGATATTTTTATGTACGATTTGTTGAACTTCGTCTTCGCAAATAGCTGTAATTGAAGTATTAGAAACTTCGTTTTCAAGTACTTTCAATTTAAAAAGAGCATCATTTGAGAGTTTATTGTTCTCTAATAAAAAAATAGACTGTTCGGCCGTTAAGAGTTTGCCATTGGTAAAAACTTGATTATCGATTTTGATATTTTGTTCAATTTTAATAATGTTAATATATTGAATATCTTTATTGTTGCTCATAGAGTTTCTCCATATTTATTTTTATTTTTTCTTTTGCACTTTCCAATGACAATCCCTCTAAGCTAAATGGCTCACCAATATATAAATCAATTGTTCCAAATGGTTTAGGAATAGTGAAATTATCCCAAGAATTAAATTGCCAAAATTTTGATGATTTTGAACCAAAACAAACAACCTTGGCATTCGTTTTTTGTGCAATCATCACTATGCCATCTGCTATACTGTGATTTGGACCTTTTGGACCATCTGGAGTAATTGCCACATCTGTGCCATTTTGAAGTGCTTTTATAGCTCCAAGTAATGCTTTTGCACCGCCTCTTGTAGATGAACCACTTAGCGAACCAACACCTAAATACTCGACAGTTCTTCGGATAATTTCCCCATCAGTATGCTCACTTACAATCACTTTTACTAAGCCATTTTTTTTAAATTCTCTATAATTTAAAGGTTGTATCATCAAATCCCCATGCCACATTGCAAGGATAAAATTTTCATTATCCATAGGTGCAGGATAGTGATACTTTTTTTTGCTTGTGAGATATATAAGTCTCACAAGTAATTGAAGGAGAAATGGAACCGTTAAAACAGAGAAAGCTTTTCTAAATTTTCTAAATCTTCTTTTCATAAAAACACAACACCTTTGAGGGAAGTTCTACTATTATTTGTTATTTTTACATCCACAATTTTCCCTAATAACTCTTCGCTTCCTACAACATAAACTTGAATGCCATTGTCGCTAAAGCCCATAATCTCACCATTTGGCTTAAGGTCTTCAAAATAAACACTATGAATTTTCCCTACATTTTTTTCCATATGCCAATCAAGATGAGTTTTATGCAAATCAATCAATGTTTGCAGTCTTTTTGTTCCGATTTCACTTTCAATTTGTTCCATAACGGCAGCTGGTGTATTTGGTCGCGGTGAGTATTTGAAATTGAAAATTTGATCAAATTTCACTTTTTCCACAACATCAAGTGTTTCTTCAAAATCTTCATTTGTTTCCCCTGGAAAAGCCACGATGATATCGGTACTTATTCGTACATTTGGTACTTTTGCTTTTATTTTTTCACAACGATTTAAAAACCACTCTTTTGTGTAGCCTCTTTTCATATCTTTTAAAATTTTCGTAGAACCACTTTGTAGAGGTATATGGATAGATTTGCAAATCTTAGGATTGCTAGCAAACTCTTCTATAAATTCATCATCCATATGAAGTGGATGAGGAGAAGTAAATCGTATTCTCTCAATTCCTTCTATTTTGCTTACCTCTTGAAGAAGTTTGGTAAAAGTGTATTTTGGAGCCTCTTTGTTTGAAAAATATTTTCCATAATTATTTACATTTTGACCCAGTAAAAAAATCTCTTTTGCACCGTTCAGTACCGACTTTTTTGCCTCATTTAAGATGATTTCCTCAGGAATACTTATCTCTTCCCCCCTTGTAGCAGGCACTATACAAAAGGAACAGTGTTTGTCGCAACCTAAAGAAATATTGATATTTGCTTTAAAAGGGGAACTTCTGTATTCACTAAACTCATAGTCAGTTTCATCGTGATTGATGTCAATTTCAACACTTCCTTTGGTTTCTACAGCAACAGATATTTTCGAAACATTTCTAGCTCCAACAACAAAATCTACATAAGGAGCTCTTTTGATAATCGCTTCACCTAAGTGACTAGCCGTACAGCCACAAACCCCTATTTTAGCACCATCTTTTTTGATTTTATTAAATTGTCCAAGTTCACTAAAAAGTTTTGCAACAGGTTTTTCCCTTACACTGCAAGTATTTATGATGATAAGGTCTGCTTCTTTGGGATTTGTAGTTTGTACATAATCATTGTGAGCATTTAATTCAGCGACGATATGTTCAGTATCTCTTGAATTCATTTGGCATCCAAGAGTTTCTATGAAAAGTTTTTTTGACATCTCTATTTCTAAAATTTATTTCTTAAAGTGCATGCAATTCGTACATATATTCATCATCTCCAAGACCGTATTTGATCTCTCTAAAGCTTACATTGTATCCTGCACTTTCAAGACTTTCTACCAAAGCCATCATATTTTTATGAGAATTATCTCTATCAAAATAATATATTTTTCCAATTGTTTCTTTGAGTTCCTCTTTGATTTTTGCAAGACTTATTTTTTTTGGTTTTTCGTGTATTTCATTTCGAGAGAGTAAAATATCCATTGTGGTTGTATCCTTTTGATTTTTTATAAGAGTTGCGATTTTATCAAAAAGTTGCTTTATTACTCCATTACTAAATTCAAATCTTATCTTTCTAAGCTATAATCCCAAAATGAAAAAAGCAACCAAAAAAGAGATTTTACATATAAGAGATTATTTTTTAGAACACTACAATGGAGTTGTGACGGAGCTTAAATATCGCAATGATTATGAGTTGCTTATTGATATTATTTTATCGGCTCAATGTACTGATAAAAGGGTAAATATCATCACTCCAGCACTTTTTGCTGCTTTTCCAGACACAAAAAGTTTAGCCAAAGCAAATCTTGAAGATGTCAAAGAACTTCTGAAAAGTTGTAGTTTTTTTAATAATAAAGCTGAGAATATTATTAAAATGGCTAAGTCTGTCGAGGAGTTTTATGGCGGAATAATTCCGCACAATCAACAAGAGCTTATGAAATTAAGTGGTGTTGGAAATAAAACAGCAAATGTTTTTTTGATAGAAAGTGATGGTGCAAATCTGATGGCAGTTGATACTCATGTATTTAGAGTATCGCACAGATTAGGACTTAGTGACGGTAAAACGGTTGAGCTTACTGAAGCCGAACTTGTAAAAAAACTAAAAGATGATTTGCATATTTTTCATCAAGCAATGGTTCTTTTTGGGCGATATGTTTGTAAAGCAGTCAATCCACAATGTGAAGATTGTGGACTTAAAACGGTGTGCAAAAGTGATGGGCGATTTGGAGTGGATGGGAAAAATGAGACAAAGAAAAAGGTAAAAGTATGAGTTCTAAATTTTTCACAAACCAAGGGTCAAATACTTTAGAAAACAGATTAAAAGATATTTTATCTCATTATAGAGTTGAGTATTTGGAGTTTTTAATAGGGTATTTTAGAATAAGTGGTTTTGCAAAAATCGCTCCTTATCTGCTTCACATCAAAAAAGCTAGAATACTTGTGGGGATAAATGTCGATGATGTCATAGCAAGTGCAAAAGCAAAAGGGAAACAAGTCAATTTATTTGATGGAGAACAGTTTAGAAAAAGTTTCATTAGTGAACAAAAAGAGGTACTAAATCAAGCAAGTTATGGAAAAGAAGTAGATGATAGTGTTGGGATACTTATAGATATGCTTGGGAGCAATCGTCTTGGGCTTAAAATTTCAAAAGATAAAAATATTCACTCAAAAATCTATATTTTAAGAGAAGAAGGGAAGCCAAAGCACGATGGAACAGTTGATTTTAGAGGTTCCGTTATCACTGGTAGTTCAAATTTAACCCAAAATGGACTGATGAGAAATTATGAATTTAATGTAGAACTTCGTGATAGCGATGAAATTAAATTTAGTCTTGAAGAATTTGAGCGACTTTGGGAACAAGCGGTTGAGATAACGGAGAGTGAAGTAAATACTATAAAAGAGGAAAGTTATCTAAAAGTTATCACACCATTTGAGCTTTATATCAAATTTTTGATTGAACATTTTGAGCAAAGGATAGACTTCAATTCAAGTGTTGCTGATGATTTACCAAAAGGATTTAAAAAACTAGCCTATCAAATTGATGCCGTCAATGAGGGTTTAGCAAAAATCAAAAAGCATGGTGGTTTTTTTCTATCAGATGTCGTTGGGCTTGGAAAAACTATAACAACTGCTATGATTGTCAAAAAATTGGTTTTTGAAACAAAAGGGAATATTTTAATTATAGCACCACCATCAATCCGTCAAGAATGGGAAGAGACATTTAATACATTTAAAATAGGAGCTATGAGACATTTTAAATTTTATTCTTATGGAGAATTGGAAAAAATCAAAGACACCTCCGAGTATGAAATAGTTATTATTGATGAATCTCATAAGTTTAAAAATTTTGCTACTTCAAGATATAGAGAATTAGAACGAATTTGCAAAGAACAAAGCAAATACAAGAAAAAAATCATACTCATTTCAGCGACACCCCTCAACAATAAACCAGCAGATTTGGCAAATCAACTCTATCTTTTTCAAAATAAACGAAAAAGTACGATTGATTCTTTTTCAAACTTGGAGAGCTTTTTTGCCAACATCGACAAAGAGTACAAAGAGCTTATTAGAAACGATAAAGACAATCCAACTGCAACTATAGATATGGAAAAATTAAAAGGAATATCATCAAAAGTAAGAGATAATATTTTGCGAGAAGTGATGGTGCGACGAACTCGTACGGATATTCAAACTATCAAAAGATACAGTGATGATATAGAAGCTCAAGGTTTAACGATACCAAAAATCAATGAAGTTCAGGAGCTTGAATATTATCTTGACGATGATTTGACAAAAATCTTTTATGAATCAGTTGAGATACTTACGGAAAAATTATCATATTCTAGGTACAAAGCACTAGCAAATTTATCGCGTGAAGCTCAACTACAATTTGGAGATATTCAAGAGGGCTTTTTAGAGATGAGTTCAGAAAGTTTGGCAAAAATGATGCAAACTATGCTTATAAAAAGACTTGAGAGTTCCTTTTATGCTTTTAACTCAACTATCAAAAAACAAAAAAACAATCTTGAGAGATTTATTAAAATGTTTAATGATGGGGAAGTTTTTATTCCAAATAGCAAAATAAACTTTTTTGAGATACTTGATGAGCATGAAGATGACGCAGAAGAGATAATTGAAAAGCTACTTTTAGAAGATAAGATAAAAAGCTTTACCCCAAATGAATTCAATAAAGATTATTTGGGTAATTTAAAAGCTGATTTAGTCTTATTTGAGTATTTAACTGGACTTTGGGAAAAAGTAAATCAAGACCCAAAATTAGAACGATTTAAAGCTATTTTACAATCAAATACAAATGAAAAAATAGTTGTATTTACGGAATCAAAACAAACAGCACTTTACCTTGAAAGTAAAATAAATGACAAAAAACTTTTAGTAGTTCACGGCGGAAATAGGGGTGAGCTAAAAGATGCGATTAGAGAAAATTTCGATGCAAATTATGAGATTCAAAAAAACGACTTTACGACAATTATTTCAACTGATACACTCAGCGAAGGTGTCAATATGCACAGAAGCAATATAGTTTACAACTATGATATTCCTTGGAATGCTACAAGATTGATGCAAAGAATAGGGAGAATAAATAGAATAGGCACCAAACATAAAGAGATATTTATTTACAATTTTAAGCCAACAGCTCAAAGTGAAAAATTGATAGAACTCTCCAAAAAAGCATTTATCAAACTTCAAACTTTTCATCACTCTTTGGGTGAAGATAGCAAGATTTATACAAGAGCTGAAGAGGTTGGAACGGTAAGTCTTTTTGAAGAAAATATCGAAAGCCAAATTGATGAGGAGTTGCTGTTTTTGGAGGAGATACGAGCTTATAAAGAGGCAAATCCAAAAACATTTCGCCAGATTTCAAAAATGCCTCAAAAAATGAGAGTCCAAAGAGTTAAAAAAGATGATGTTCAAAGTTTTGTATTTATCAAAAATGAGCAATCAAAAAGCTATTACAAAGCCCAAGAAGGTAAAGTATCGCCAGTTAATTTTGTAGAAATGGCAAAGAATCTCAAAGCTTCACAAGAAGAAAAAGGGAAACTCCCACTTCAAGAACTACACTACGAACATGTGGAAATTACAAATAAATATTTTGAAAATGAACTGATTGATGTGATAAGAGAGTCGCAAATAGACAATATCAAAGTGGAGCATAAAATAGATAAACAAGCGATAACTATCTTAAAATCATGGTATCAAAAAGGGTTTATTTCACCAGAATATTATGAGCAATTTAGTGAAATCGTGAGAATTGGGCAGATTTTGAATATTGCAAAAGAGCTTACAAAAATATCAAAATCAACAAAGCCTTTTGAGATAATGGTTGAATTGGATAAACTTGTCAAAAGATACACTCTTACTCAAAAAGATGAAAATGTAAAAGATATAAATCTCAAAATAGATATTATTTTGAGTGAAACATTTGTATAAAAAGGAATACCTTGATAGATTTAAAACAATTTTTTAGTTCAATGTTTGATAAGCAAAAGTTTATACAATTTATTACAGATAGATTTTATGGCTTTGCTTCAAATGACAAAGACGGCGAGTATTTGGGGAAAGTTAAACTTGATGATAAAAGCGAGATTGGATTTTTTATTTTTAAAGTTGAAGATGGCAAAGACATAGAAAATTCAAGGGTTGGTTTTCATAATGAACTAAAATTTTATTCAAATGATTTGATGCTTGATGGTGCGATAGGTGCATTTTATAATCTATCTCAAAATGCTTGGCGACTTTCATTTATAAGATTTAGCTACGATGACAATCACAAAAAAATTGTTTCAAATCAAAAGCGATTTACTTATATTTTAGGAATCGATGAGGTAAATACTCCGCTTATTCAGTTTGCAAACAAAGCCAATACAAAATACACAACTATTTTAGAAATACAAAATGATTTTAGTACTGAAAAAGTTTCAAAAGAGTTCTTTGAAGAGTATAAGAAACTTTTTGAAAAAGTAAATGAGAACCTAAAGCCACAGATGGCTCTTTTTGGCAATGAAGAAACCTTGCATGCCTTTAGCAAAAAACTTTTAGGTCGTATTGTATTTATCTATTTTTTACAAAAAAAAGGTTGGCTAGGGGTTGCTAAAGATGGTATTTGGGGTGATGGGAACAAAAACTTTTTAAGTCAACTTTACAAAAAAGATAGTAATGATTTTTATACAAAACAACTATCTCCACTATTTTTTGACACACTAAATAAAAAAAGAGATGATGATTATTCTAGTAAATTTGAGTGCAAGATACCTTTTTTAAATGGTGGACTTTTTGATAAAAATCAAAGATACGATGATAGTATTTTTATAGATGATGAGCTATTTGGCGAAATCTTTGAAATTTTTGGAAGATACAATTTTACCATCATAGAAGATAGTCCAGACGAGAGTGAAATAGCTATAGACCCTGAAATGTTGGGAAGAGTATTTGAAAACTTGCTTGAGGAAAATTATCGAAAAGGGAAAGGTGCATTTTATACCCCACGAGAGATTGTAAGCTATATGTGTAAAAGTTCGGTAGAGCATTATTTGGAAAGTGCCACAAAAGAGCATCAATATATTTTTGGAGTGAATGACTTTTTAAACTTAAGTGCTATGGATGATGAAAAAATCAAAGATTTTTACATTAAACATCCACAAAAATATTTAGTTGTAAATGACTATTTTGCTGATATTAAACCATATAAAAATCTTGTGGTTCATTTTAGAATTATCGCAAAATTAAGAGGATTTTACAAAGATAGTCAAAGTGATACACTTGTTAAGGCTAAAACTTCAGGACATAGTGAAATCTCTCATGCTATTTGGGCAAAAATTCTTAAAAAAGAGTACACATATCACAGTCACATCATAGGAAGTAATAAAGAGATAAGACTAAAAAATAAAGTTTTTATCTACCCAACAATCATAAAGTATGTTCAAATAGAGGAAAAATATTTTGCATTAGCATTTTTACCAAACATTTTTGGGGATTTGGAGCTTAATACGATTTTTCAAATCAGAAAAAGTGATTTAAAACGAAAAACAAATAAACAAGAAAGTATTCTAAAATCGTGGGAAAATAAAGATGATTTTGCATTTAATAAAACAGTAAGTGATGATTTAAAAAGTTTATGGAGGGACTGCTGGTCCCCTCATACGGTACCCCACAAAGGTGGAGAGCATAACACGGCAGCAGACAAATTTTCCGAGATTTCTCATAAACTTTTTAAGGTAGAAAATATAACCGATAAAGACTTAAGAAAACATTTGAATCTAAAATGGTACGACCTTAAAGTTAATAAAATTTTAAACAACTCATCGATTATTCAAAACGATTTAATCGACATTATGCTCAAAAAAATCAAGCAAATTAAGGTACTAGACCCTGCTATTGGAAGTGGTGCATTTCCTATGGGAATGCTTCATGAGATAGTCCAAACAAGGCTTCACTTAGGAGATAAAACACTATATGCGAAACTCAAAAGGGAGATTATTGAAAATAGTATTTATGGAGTTGATATCGACGGTGATGCTGTTGAAATAGCAAAGCTTAGGTTTTGGCTTAGCCTTACAGTTGATGAAACTATTCCATCGCCTCTTCCAAATCTTGATTTTAAGATAATGCAAGGAAATAGTTTAATAGAAACAATCAATGGCTTTGATATTATCCCAAAAGATATTTATGAAGTGCAAGAGCGAAAATTCACCTCTTTGTTTGATGCGGAAACCCCATCTTTATTTGATGCTAAAATCTTTGATAAACTAACTTCTAAAATACATGAATTTTATAATGACTCAACAGGAGCTAAAAAACAAAGTGATAAAGAGGAGATAAAACATCTTATCAAAGAGATTATTGAAAAGTATTTGGAATCACAAGAAAAAGAGTATGCAGATAATGAAAAAAATATCCAATCATTTACTTCACAGAAAAAACAACTCGTAAATACTATGGTTGAAAAAATGAACAATATCAGTCAAGCCAAAAGAGTTTTAAATGAACTTATCAAAAATAATTTCCAAACAAAAGAGCTTTTTTTGTACAAACTCTTTTTTGGAGAAGTGCTTAAAAATGGTGGGTTTGATGTGGTTATTGGGAATCCGCCATATTTGAGAATTCAAGGAATAGACAAAAAAATTGCACAGACATATAAAGAAATATACTCATCAGCTACAGGAAGTTTTGACCTTTATGTGCTTTTTACCGAAAAAGCTTTAAGTCTCATCAACCAAGGTGGTATTGTCAACTTCATCATGCCTCACAAATGGGTTAATAGTGCTTTTGGTGTAGGGCTTCGTGAGGTTACAAAAAAGAAATTCTTTAAATTTATCTCTTTTCGTGAATATCAAGTTTTTAATGCTTCCACTTACACTTCACTTGTTTGGTTTGCCAACAATTCAAAAGAGGTTAGATATGTAGGACTTGATAAAAATTTGACTACCAATACACAGTTGTCTGGATTTTTGAATTTGATTACTGATGATACCTATACCATCACAAAAAATGAAAAACTTGGCAACGATGCTTGGACTTTTAGCGACAATAAAACAGCTAAAGTTTTAGCAAAACTAGATAAACAACCTTTGAGAGTTAAAAATGTGTTTGAAAAGATTTTTCAAGGAATAGCTACAAGCAAAGATAGTGTTTATTTTTTGAGTCAGTGTATTGAAAATAAAGAAATGATTGAAGGCTACTCAAAAGAGTTGGATAGACGAATAAGTATAGAAAAAGAGTTGGTGAAGCCTCTGCTCAAAGGCGATGATGTTCATAGGTATGAAACACTTAAAACAGATAAAAGTGTCATATTTCCATATTTTAGAAAAATAGAAGAGGGCAAAGAAAAAGCAGAACTTTATAGCGAAAAAGAGTTACAAAGACTGTTTCCAAAAGGATATGCTTATCTCAAAGAGTGTGAAAGTGTTTTAAGAGATAGAGAGAGCGGAAGACTTCAAAATGATGAATTTTGGTACAGATATATTTACCCTAAAAATCTAACTTTGTTTGATAAAGAGAAGTTAATTCAGCCAGATATATCAATGGGATGTAATTTTGCTTATGATGAAAAGGGAGACTTTTATTCAACAACTACAAACTATGGCTATAAAAAATACGACCATATCAAAGAGAGCTATAAATTTTATATGGCAATCTTAAACTCTAAAGTTCTTTGGTGGTATCTGCAACAAACAGGCACTACTATGGCTAATGGGTTTTTTAGATTTAAACCAGACTATATAAATCCTTTTCCACTCCCAAAAATCGCAACCCTAACTCCTCACAAAACAAATATCGACACACTTTTAAATATGCCAAAAAAACCACGATATGACAAAATTACAAAAATACTCGTAGCAACAGTGGACGGAAAAGATATTTATCTCACTGAATTTTTGTTTGCAAAAAATAGAGGATTTATCGAAGATATTAGTGGGCATAGCGAATTTGATATTGGTTATTTTAGATTATTGCCTTATGTTTTTATGAATATAGAAGAGGTGTATCTCAATACCCAGACAGGTAGGGATTGTTATATTTTTACCGATAATACGGGCAAAAAAATAATCCATGTTGTTGATGATGATAGATTTTTGATTTCGATACATGCAAATAGACCAAAAGAATTTGAAAGATTTAAGAAAAAAGCGGTGTTGAAAAAATCAAACTTGCAAGGGAGTGATTGCGCCCATTTCTCCATCCTGAGTCCAGCGGGGGCGACTTTCTGGCGTCAAGCAAGTCTGATAGAGCAATTATACTCATATTTTTCTGAAAACACACCCGTGGAAGAAAATTTTATCGTCCTTGTTGATGAGATTTTGGAAAGCAAACAAAAAATAAAAGATTATAAAATTCTTTTTGGTGAAGCAAAAAACATAAATAATTTTGATAGAGAAATTGCCCTTAAACTTGAGCTTGAAAAATTAGAAAACATTTGCAAAACAAATGAAATAATGATAGATGAAATGGTTTATAAGCTTTATGGTTTGAGTGAAGATGAGATAAAAATTATAGAAGGTGATAAGTAGATGGCAATAAAAAATATAAACTATAGAAACAATGATTTTGCGATAAATTATGAAATTATAAATCCGCAAAATCAAAAAACAATCATTTTTCTGCATGGTTGGGGGAGCAATAAAGAGGTTATGAAAACTGCTTTCGGCGGTATTTTGAAAGACTTTAAGCATATTTACATAGATATGCCAGGGTTTGGAAAAAGTACAAATGAATATGTGTTAACTACTAAAGATTATGCTGATATTTTGAATGATTTTTTTGTTTCTTTAGGGATTAAAAATGAAGATTTAACTATCGCAGGACATAGTTTCGGTGGGAAAATAGCTACTCTTCTAAATCCAACAAACCTTATTTTGTTAAGTACAGCTGGTATTTTGGAGCAAAAATCGCCAAAAGTAAAGGCAAAAATTAAATTAGCTAAAATAGCAAATAAAGTTGGTTTTTCATTTTTTAGTAAACTTTTTAGAAGCAAAGATGTTGATAAAATGACTGAAAATATGTATAGCACTTTTAAAAATGTAGTTGATGAAGATTTTAGTGAAGAGTTCAAAAAATATAGTGGAAATGCGATGATTTTTTGGGGCAGAAATGATACAGCGACAAGTTTACAAAGTGGCAAAATAATCCATCAGCTTATCAAAAATAGTAAATTTTACGATTTTGAAGGCGATCATTATTTCTTTTTGAAGCATAGTAAAGAGATAGAAGCTATTATTGTTAATCAAAATTAGAAAAATTAGAAAAATTAGAAAATAGAGGGAGAAAATTAGATGATAGAATATTTAAAATACTTTGAGGTTTTTACAAACCTATTACTTTTGATTTCACTTGGTTGGTATCTTGTAACAAACCTTCAATGGTACAATTACCGTCTTGAAAGGGTGATATTAAAACACCATAAACAACAGTGGCATATTGTGTATTTTGCGACGCCAATTGTTCTTTTTTATCTTTTGCCATTTTCGTATTTTGCGATTTATTTTTATCTTTTGCACCTTACAAGTTTTTATTTATGGAATAAAAATCTTTCAAAAGGTTTGGTTATCACTTCAAGAGTTAAGAGGTTTTTGGCGATTTTACTTTTTTTAGCTTTTATAGTTGACGGACTTTGTTTTTTAAGTGTTGAGTGCCATTATGGTGTATTTATAGTGCTTTTGGCTACTTATCTTGCAACTACAATTATGGAAAAAGTCTTTTTTATTAGTTTCAAGCATCAAGCAAAAAAAAGACTAAAAACTATAAACAACCTCACAACAGTTGCAATCACAGCTTCGTACGGTAAAACTTCTATCAAAAATTACCTCTATCAAGTGCTTAGAAAAAACTTCATAGTGTATATGACCCCACGAAGTGTAAATACAATTGGAGGACTTTGCAAAGATGTCAATGATGATTTACCATTTGATACTGAAGTGTATATCGCAGAAGCTGGGGCAAGAGAAAAAGGGGATATTGAAGAGATAACGATGTTTTTAGAACCTGAATATGTTATCATCGGAAGTGTGGGGGAACAACATATCGAGTATTTTAAAACGATAGATAATATCATCCACACAAAAATGGAGATACTCAAATCTCCAAAACTTATCCATGGATTTGTTCATGATAGTGTGCCACTTTTGGAATATCCAACTATCACAAAATTTCCTCACAATCTTTTTATTACAAGAAGTGACCTAAATGGGATTTGGTTTGATATTGATATTGATGGCAAAGTGGAACATTTTCATGCACCTATTTTAGGGAGTTTCAATGCCATAAACCTAACAGCTGTTATTTTAGTAGCTCATAAACTTGGGATGGATATCGAAGATATAAAAGTAGCCCTACACAATATAAAAGGGGTTGAACATAGACTTCATATCACAAAAATAAATGGTAAAGTGATACTTGATGATAGCTTCAATGGAAACCTTGAAGGGATGCTTGAAGCTGTTAAAATCTCTTCAACTTATGAGGGGAGAAAAGTTGTCATCACTCCTGGAATTGTTGAAAGTACAGATGAGGCAAATATCAAACTAGCCCATGCTATTGATGAGGTTTTTGATGTCGCAATTATTACAGGTTCTATCAATCAACAGATTTTAAATAATCATATACGAAAAGCAAATGTGATTATCTTAAAAGATAAAAATGAGATGGAGATGATACTTTTAGAAAATACGAAAATGGGTGACTTGATACTTTTTGCAAATGATGCACCAAATTTTATTTAGTTGTAGGAGTTAAGTTCTGCTTCGATTGACAAAGATTGGGGTTGTTTAGAGTTTAAAAATGATTTGAATGTATGGGGATGAGGTAAGTTGATTTTACGAAATACTATAAACCAACTTTTTACAAAGAACTAGCTACAATTTGAGCATAATAAAAAGGGGACAAAATGACAGCAAGAATGATACGATACGATGAAAGCTATAGTGGACTTATCGATGAACTTGTGGCGAAAGGTGGTGGAAATATCGAGATAGTCGATGACCCAAATCTGAAACTTGACCCTTATTTTTATGAAAGAAAAGCAAGTTTGGATAAGACTATCAAAGCTATTGATGATGGAACAATGAAGATGATAACAGAGGAAGAATACAATAGAGAAATGGATCTATTTATGGCAGAATTAGAGCAAACATATGCGAATAATTAGGACTCCCCATTATATTTCACGGTTACAGAGTATCCTTAAATATATTGGAAAAGATAAAATAGGGGCTGCAAAAAAGTTTAAGTTCTCTTTGGATGAAAATATAGTCGTCCCAAAGCAAACTATGGTTTTATGCTCCAGTCATTGCGAGGAACGAAGCAATCCAAAAGTCGGCTTCTTGGATTGCTTCGTTCCTCGCAATGACATATAATATAAGCTTTAGTTTGCTTTATGATGACAATAGTCTCAAAGTTGTGACAAAAGAGCCACTTGCAAATTCAAACAAATGATTATAAACAGTTTCAATCATCATCTTTTTACTTTAAAAATAACCATTTGCGAAGGAGCAAAAAGTGATTTTTAAGGTGAAAATCTAATAATTGCTACTATTCATACTCAAAATCTTTGAATTTGCAAGTGGCTCCATTTAAAAAAGATACTACTTTTTATTTTATTTGGTATTGCTATATTTTTACAAAGAAATAGCTACAATCTGAAAAATTAAAACATTGGAAATTAAAATGCAAACAAAAATGGATGTTTTGGAGCAATTAAAGTCAAGCAAAACTTTTTTAAGCAGCAAATACAATATCTCAAAACTTGGACTTTTTGGCTCATTTGCAAGAGATGAGGCAACTGCCAATAGTGATATTGACATACTATTTGAAGTTGAAGAAAACAAAAAACTTTCGCTCTTTGATTATCTTCATCTTGCTAAAGATTTAGAGCAAACTTTTCAAGCAAAGGTAGATTTGGTCAGGGAATCAACATTAAAAACTGGATTGAAACCTTATATTTATAAGGATATAGTTTATGTTTAAAACAACAAGGGACTGGAAAATTTATATCCAAGATATACTATTTGAGTGTGAAAATATCAAAAAATTTACCGCAAATTGCACCTATGAAAGCTTTACAAACAACTTAGAAAAAGTATATGCCGTAGCTAAATCTTTTGAAAATATCGGCGAAGCAGTGAAACAAATCCCAAAAGAAATCACAGATGAATTTGACACTATCCCTTGGAGTGAAATCGCTAGAATGAGAGATTTTTTGACACACCATTATTTTGGAGTGGATGATAAAATTTTGTGGGATAGTTTGGATAGTGACTTTGTGGAGCTTGAAAAAACGATTCAAAATATTGCTAATAAATATCTTGATACTAATATGGAAACTAAATGAAAATAACAAATAAATTATGGTGGCTATCGTGCCTTGCAATGACGGTTGGGCTAAGTGTGGCAAACGGGGAGATGGTGAAAATTGAAGGCGGAACTATACTTGATACCGACACAAAACTAATGTGGCAAGATAATCTTGAAGCTAAAACAGTAGAAAAGAATTGGCAAGGTGCAATGGATTATTGTCAAAATCTAACACTTGGCGGAGTTGATGATTGGAAACTTCCAGACAAGGATGCTCTAATAGCTTTGTATCCGAAAAAAGATAGTTTACAAAATGTGGCGTCCAACGGTTATTGGAGTAGTACGACTTATGCCCCTAATACGGCTTATGCTTGGATAGTCTATTTCAACGTTGGCTATACGGCCAACAACGCTAAGGCGAATAGCTATTATGTTCGGTGTGTTCGTGGCGGACAGTCCTTTGATACTTTGACCTTTTCTTTATTTATGCAGTCTCTCAAAACTTTAAATAGCACCCAAAACTCTATCGTACTCTCTTCATCTCGCAATAGCGAGTCGCAACTTTTTTTAGTTAATAAGGATAATAAAAATTATTTTGGTACAAAAAATGAGTTAGTAAAACAGTTTGGAATAAAACAAGAACAAACATATAAAGCAGAGTATTCAAAAACTCCATTTGATGAGATTCAAAAACTTACTCAAAAAAGATTGAATGATTATCTTACGCTTCCTATTGTACCATCGCCAAATCTTCCAGCACCGCTAAATTTGGTCAAAGATGAGTTTGAAAGTAAAGCAAAGTTTGCCCAAAGAGTAGCGGATGAAACTGCAAAAAGAGAAGCAGAAATAGTAAGACTTCAAGATAAATTTAGGAGTGATGTAGAGGCTAGAAATAGAGAGCTAGAAGCTAGAAAAGTAAATATTGAAGCAAAGAAAAAAGAGTATTTATTTGAGAACTTTGCTAGTGTGATGGGAAGTCCAAAACTATCAAATCCTGTCTTTGATGCGGAAACTGAAACGATGTTTGTCGATGTGAGTATGAGTAATGCGGAGTGGAAGAAAAAAGTGGCTATAAAGATGGAAGATTTGAGCGTAGCCAAAAACCTCAAATATGGAATTGATAAAGCAACTTCAAAAGTATCGTTTGGATATGAAAATGATGGGTTTATATTGCAAAATATCGAAGTAAAATTTGAAAAAAATAATCTTGTAGCAACTTTAGATAAATCAGACTTCCGCCCAGAAAAAGTAGCCGTAACAATAGAAAATAAAAAAGTAGCATTTAATGAACTCCAAAATCCAAATTTAGTGGACAAATACCAAGTCCAAGCTTTAGGTTATGGAGAGTCCAACCAAGCCAAAGGTATCAAATACAACGATGACTTAGCTCCACTTCTTAAAAATATGAAAGTAGAGAAAGCAAACCCAAAAAACTGGCTTTTTGCAGTAGCTATAGAAAACTACGATGAAGCAGATGCGGTAATATACGCTAAAAATAGTGCAAAATCCCTTATAACAGCTATGCAAAAAAGACTCGGAATAAGTGAAAGAAATACTTATGCACTAATAGATGAAAAAGCTACAGGTGGAGCTATCAAAGGGCAACTTGAAAGATTGCTCGAAAATGTCAAAGAGGGAGATAACATCTATTTTTACTACAGTGGTCATGGGATTCCTAGCGGGGAAAATGGAGAAGCTTTTATCTTGCCAAAAGATGTGATAGCGGACTATGTCACCAAAGAAAAAGAGTTTATGGCTCGAAATATCTATAAAAAACTAAGTGATAGTAAAGCAGGGAAAGTTGTAGCATTAATTGACAGTTGTTATAGTGGAAAAACAGATGGGATTTCAAATATCAAAGGGGTAGCAGCAGGGGTATTCAAAACAAAAAAAGTTGAGTTTGATAAGTCTAAAATGGTAGTCTTAACAGCTGGAACAAATGG
>CAMCYD010000030.1 GCA_945883785.1 Helicobacter pylori PMSS1 | reverse complement strand
ATTATAAAACAGTAGCAAAATATAAAATAAATACTGAAAAAGTTACAATAGAAACTGATGAAAAAGAAGCTAAAAACAAAGCTCTTAAAAAATATTTAGCTTTCAAGAATCATAAAGAAAATTTTGCAAATGAAGAGTTAATAGATGATAAAACAGTGTATTTTGGAAAAGATTTAGTAAATATTGTAGCTTTAAAAAACGGGGAGCTTTTGAAACCTATCAAAATCGAGAATGAATTTATTATTGTCAAAATGATTGAAAAAATTGAGCCAACTGTTTTAACATTTGAGCAAGCTTCGATTTTTGTAAAAAGTGATTTTGAAAAAGGTCTCATCAAACAAAGATTGAATGAAAAAAAAGATGCTTTGTTAAAAGACTTCAAAGGGACAAATATTGGTTTTGTCAGTAAAGAAAAACTACCAACAATAAACTCTTTAACAACTGAAGAGATAAAAAAACTAGTGGAAGAAATTTCATCATCAGCAACTATCAAAAATGCAACAACTTTTGATAATAAAGTTGTTGTGTATAAAATTGAAAGTTCAAGAATAGGAGATTTTGATACTCTTAAAAATCAATCTTTATTACAAAATATTGAAAAAATTAAAAATGATGAGATTATAATGTCATTATTAAGTAAATTACAAAACGAATATACAACAAAATCAAATATGGAAGTGAAACAAAAGTGAATAAAATAGACAAAACAATTTTAGCTTTAGACATTGGAACTACACAAATAGTTTCAATTGTTGCTCGAAATGATTTAAATGATAAAATAAATATTTTGGGTATTGGAAAATCACAAAGTGCAGGGATCAATAAAGGAAATATTGTAGATATTGATTTGGCATCAACCTGTATCAAGGATGCTGTATTACTTTCAAGAAGTAGTTGTGATGTTGAAATAGATGAAACTTATGTTACTTTATCTGGAATAAATACTCGTAGCACGAGAAGTAAAGGTGCTACAAATATACCAAGTGGTCATATCACTTCAAACGATATTAAATTGGTGCTTTCAAGAGCTTTGTATGAAGTACAAATATCTCCTGATTATGAAGCTATTCATGTTATCCCTTTGTATTTTACAGTTGATGACAATAATTCAATAGAAAATCCATTAAACATCAATGGTTCAAGACTTGAAGTATATGCAAATATTATTATGGCAAAAAAGACTGCCCTTATTAATATCAGAAATGCCTTAAAAAAATCAAATCTTGATGATGTGAATTATGTTTTAACATCTTATGCATCATCGATTGCAACACTTGATACTGATAATAAAAAACTTGGGAGTATGGTGATTGATTTGGGTGGAAGCACTTCCGAATTTGCAGTATTTCAAAACAAATCTATCACTTTCAATGATGTTGTTCCAATAGGTGGAGACCATCTTACAAATGATATCTCTATGATATTAAAAACACCTCTTAATAGTGCAGATGATATTAAAAAAAGATATGCCTCACTGGTACCTATTTTAGATGAAAACAATCAATCATCAGAAAAAATAAAAGTGCCACTTTTAGGAAATGAATCTATCAATGAAGAAATTTCACTTGATTATATTCAAAAAATAGCTCATGCAAGAATTGAAGAAATTCTTGTCTTAATCCAACAAAAATTACTTAACAGTGGTTTGTACAATAGTGTCAATACTATTATTTTAACAGGTGGGATGTCTAAAATACCTGGTATTGAGATGCTAACGAGAGAGATTTATCAAGGTGTGCACATCCAAATAAAAAATCCAAAAAATATTCAAAATGGATATGTAAATTTTAATGACTCAACCTTAAGCGCTATAGCTGGCCTCATTATGTATGCACTTGATACAGACCCATCTCTTGAATTGGATTCAAATAAGCATTTAAGAGAAAAAGCCACAAAGAAAAAAATACCACTTCCTGAGGAAACAATTTCGAGAGATGCAAGACTAGAGGAAACACCTGTTATTAACAGAGTTCAGGGCAGTTATACAGCACCAGTTGCACCACCAAAACCGCAAGATGCGGCACCGTCACCTTTATCAAAATTAATTAAAAAAATTTCAGAATGGATATAAATAGTATGAACAATGAAAGTTTATTTCAACCAACAATAATCGAAGGAAAACCGACTACTACATTACCAGATAATGTAGCAAAAATTGCTGTAATTGGTGTTGGAGGCGGTGGATGCAATATGGTAAACCATATGATTCATGAGGGAATTCATAGAATAGATTTAATAGTTTCCAATACAGATTTACAAGCCCTTAGGGTTTCAGACGCTCCTATGAAAATTCAACTTGGTGCTGAACTCACTAAAGGACTTGGTGCTGGAATGAAACCAGATATTGGTCGAGATTCTGCACTTGAAAGTTATGAAAAAATAAAAGAAGCACTAGCTGGTTCTGATATTGTTTTTATAGCTGCTGGACTTGGGGGAGGAACAGGAACTGGAGCAGCTGCAATTGTAGCAAAAGCAGCGAAAGAGATAAAAGCTTTAACGGTTTCTGTTGTAACAAAACCTTTCAAATGGGAAGGAAAAAGAAGAACTGCCCTAGCAAATATTGGACTTGAAGAGCTTAAGAAATATAGTGATTCTATTATTGTTATTAAAAACGATAGGTTAAAAGAGATTAGTGATGCGGATGTTGGTATGAAAGATGCTTTCAGGATGGTTGATAACATCCTATATCAAGCAGTAAATGGAATGAGTGAAGTTATTTTGAAACCAGGCAGTAGTGATATCAATGTCGATTTTGCTGATGTAAAAACTATTATGCAACATCGTGGTATGGCTTTAATGGGTATAGGGAAAGGGAAAGGGATAAATGCAGCGAGAGATGCGATAGAAAATGCTATCAAATCTCCTCTTTTAGATGAAGTTTCCCTAGAAAGTGCTAAAGGAATAATGATTCACTGGACTTTCAATAAAAACTTATCACTTTTTTCGGTGACTGAAATTATGGAAAATATCAATGATACTATTGATACAAATGCTGATATTATTTTTGGTACAACAACTGATGATTCTCTAGCAGTTGATGAAGTTAAAATAACTATTGTTGCAACAGGATTTGAAGCACAAGTAGATGAAAACGAAAAGGAAGACGAAAACGATGCTGACAAACCAAATGTTCAGATAAAACACGATTTATCAAATGATCCAAGCTACTATGATGTACCACCTTTCATGAGAGGATATGCAATCAAACATACTATTAAATGATTAAGCATATTTTTACAAATAGTGCTGGAATTTTATTCTCAAGAATCTTAGGATTTATAAGAGATATGATGACAGCGACAATTTTAGGTGCAAATATATACAGTGATATATTTTTTATAGCCTTTAAAATTCCAAATCTTTTTAGAACCGTTTTCGCTGAAGGTGCCTTTACGCAAGCTTTTATCCCCTCTTTTGCAAGAAGTACTCATAAAAGTAGATTTACTACAATTATTTTTACCCAACTTATTTTTATTTTGATGCTATTTTCATTTTTAGTTACCCTCTTTGCCAAAGGAATTACAGCTATTATTGCGGTTGGATTTGATGCAACTACACTTGACCTAGCCGCACCGCTAGTTGCTATCAATTTTTACTATTTACCTCTTATTTTTAGTGTTACTTTTTTAGGTGCGATTCTACAATATAAACATCATTTTGCTACAACCGCTTATTCTACGGCACTTTTAAATATAGCGATGATTATCTCCTTACTTTTGGCACGAGGTCATCATGAAAGTGAAGTTGTGTATTATCTTAGTTATGGTGTACTTTTTGGTGGATTATTACAATTAATCACACATATAATAGCCATTAGAAACAAAAAACTCAAAAACTTTTTTGTTTTTCGTAAACAGTTAATGGTGGCAAAATCAAAACTAACAGAAGGTTTTTATAAAACATTTTTTCCAGCAATATTAGGTTCTTCAACTGCCCATATTGCTGCTTTTATCGATACTATGTTGGCTTCATTTTTGGTTACTGGAAGCATTAGTTATTTGTATTATGCAAATCGTATTTTTCAACTTCCTTTGGCTCTTTTTGCTATTGCTACCTCTATCGCCCTATTTCCATCTATCGCAAAAGCTATCAAAAACAATCAACACACCCAAGCACTCCAACTTTTACGAAAATCATTTTGGTTTTTATTGGGATTATTATTTATATCTTCCTTAGTAGGAATTATTTTCAATAAAGAAATTATTTGGCTCTTATTTGAAAGAGGTGCATTTGATAGCCATGACACCAAAGAAACAGCGCTTATTTTAGCAATGTATCTTATAGGTCTTGTTCCTTTTGGATTGGCTAAAATATTTTCTCTTTGGCTTTATTCAGAACAAAAACAAATGATAACTGCTAAAATATCAGCTAAATCTTTAACCTTTAATATAATCTTTTCTCTCATACTTATTACACCATTTGGTGCGGCTGGACTTGCTTTCAGTTCTACGATGACAGGATTTGTATTATTCTTATTAACAATTAAAGAATTTGGATTTAGATTTTTTTATGATGAAATTTTAAAAGGAAAAGCAAAATGACAGACTTTATAAAACAGTACATTCCCTATTATAAAAATTACAAACAACAATTTTTTTATACTTTTATTGGAATTATTTTAGTAGCCGTCGGAACAAGTGGAACTGCATATGTCATTAAACCATTGCTTGACGATATTTTTGTAAACAAAGATGAAAAAATGTTAGAAATTCTCCCTTTTGTTGTTGTGCTTTTGTATGCTGCAAAAGGTTTTGGTAGATATATTCAAGCTTATTATATATCTTATATTGGAGGTGATATTATCAGAATCGTGAGAGATAAACTACTTTTACATATCCTTAAACTCGATCTTTCTTTTTTTAATGCCAAACATGGTGGAGAGCTTATTAGCCGTATTACAAACGATATCAATCGGATTCAAGGTGCAGTTTCAAATCAGATAGCAAAAATAATTCAAGAGGGATTAACTGTGATTTCTCTGACTTTTGTAGTTATCTACCAAAATGCCGAATTAGCTTTTTATGGACTAGTTGTTATCCCTTTGGTTATTTATCCACTCTCTTTGTTGGCGAAAAAAATGAAGAAATTATCATTTCTTTCTCAAGAAAAGAATAGTGACATTACATCAAATTTAAGTGAAACTTTTAACAATATAGAGATAATTAAAGCAAGCGGAACTGAAGATTTAGAAACTACAAAATTCAAACAACACAATCTTGAGTCATTTAATATCAACATAAAAGCAATAAAAGCAAATGAGTTAGTTTCCCCTATTATGGAAATTTTAGGTGCAATTGCTGTTGCTATTGTTATCACTATCGGTGGACATCAAGTTATCAATGGAGAGATGACTGTCGGGACATTTTTCTCTTTTATGACGGCACTTTTTATGTTGTATACACCCATCAAAAGTCTCTCTTCTCTTTACAATAAACTTCAAGATGCTATCGCTGCAAACGAAAGAATAAACGATTTGTTCTCAAAATTTCCAGATATAAAATCTGGTGTAAAAAACATTTCCACTGATATTCAAACTATCAAATTTGAAAATGTTAAACTCTCTTTTGGGGACAAAGTTGCATTAGATGGGATAGATTTAATAGCAAACAAAGGTGAAACAATCGCACTTGTTGGCGACAGTGGTGGAGGAAAAAGCTCTCTTGTAAATACACTAGTTCGATTTTATGATACTACAGATGGGACAATTTTCATTGACAATGAAGAGATTAAAAACATTGACTTGCAACAATTAAGAGAATCAATATCAATAGTTACACAAAGGGTTTATATCTTTAATGATACAGTGAAAGCAAATATTTGTTACGGTGAAGAATACAATGAAAAAAGATTATTACAGACAATGAAAGATGCTCATGCTTTTGATTTCATAGACAATCTTCCAAATAGAAGCGATACAATTTTAGATGAATTTGGAACAAATTTAAGTGGAGGTCAAAGACAAAGAATAGCAATAGCAAGAGCTATTTATAAAAATCCGCAAATTCTAATATTTGACGAAGCTACATCGGCACTTGACAATGAAAGTGAATCCATTATCACTGAAGTTTTGCATGAAATATGCAAAGATAAAATAACTTTTATCATAGCACATAGACTCAGTACAATAAAAAATGCAACTAAAATAGCAGTTTTTCAAAGTGGGAAAATAGTTTGTCAAGGAGACGAAAAGAGTTTATTGCTTGAGTGTAAAGAGTATCAAAGATTATACAATTTAGCAAATATATAAAAAGAGAATCAAGAAAGGAAACAAAAATGATAGATTATGAGATAATAAAAAGAGCGATGTTTAATTTTGAACCAGAAACTGCACATACAATTGCAGAATATGGACTTCGAGCATTACCATACTGTAGAACTATCAACAATATGATGGTGGATAAAAATTTTGTAAATCACGAAATGCTTAGACAAGAAGTTTTTGGAAAAATATTCCAAAATCCCATAGGTCTTGGAGCTGGATTTGATAAAAATGCAACTATGATAAAAGCGATGCCAGCTATGGGATTTGGTTATACTGAAATAGGAACGATGACACCATTTGCTCAAAGTGGAAATGCAAAACCACGACTTTTTCGATATCCTGATTATGAAACCATTCAAAATGCAATGGGATTTAACAATCTTGGGAGTTATGAAGTTAAAGAAAATTTAAAAAAAGTCTATCCTTTTTCAATTCCGATTGGAGCTAGCATTGGAAAGAACAAAACAACATCTCCAAAAAATGCTATCAAAGATTATGAAACTTTAATAGATACTTTCAAAGATATTAGTGATTATTTAGTTGTCAATATTTCAAGTCCAAATACTCCCAACTTGCGAGACCTTCAAAATGAAGAGTTTATTAAAGCTGTTTTTACAAAAGCGAAAGAGATTACATCGACACCAATTTTGCTTAAAATTGCACCAGATATGGCAAAAGAAACTGCTATCACACTCTGCCAAACTGCGATAAAATATGGAGCTGATGGGATTGTTGCTACGAATACAACTCAAGATTACTCCCTTCTTCCAAACCCACAAAATTTTGGAGGTTTAAGTGGAAGAGTTTTGAGTGCGAAATCGTATGAACTCTTCAAAGAACTTGGACGAGAACTCTATGGGAAAACAACTTTAATAAGTGTCGGTGGAATCAGTGATGCACCAGATGCTTATCGTCGAATTAAAGCTGGAGCAACACTTTTGCAAATATATAGTGCTTTTATTTTTCAAGGACCACAAATGTGCAAACATATCAATGATGGCTTGGTTGAATTGCTTAAGGCTGATGGATACAATCATATTAGTGAAGCTATTGGGGCTGATTTTAGATAAAGTGTATGAGTTTGTAGGAAATGTAAATATGAAAAATATAGATAAACACAGTTTGGAAAATGCCAAAAGATTATTTGAAACAAAAGATATTGATAAAATCGAGATAGGCACACTAAACGGATTGCAACAAATACACAAGTATCTTTTTGATGAATTGTATGATTTTGCTGGGCAAATACGAACAGTCAATATTTCAAAAGGTGGATTTAGATTTGCAAATGCTTTGTATCTCAAAGAGATCTTATCCAAGATTGAGCAGATGCCACAAGATAGCTTTGAAGAGATTATCGCCAAATATGTGGAGATGAACATCGCTCATCCATTTATGGAAGGGAATGGAAGAACGATGAGAATCTGGCTTGATATGATACTTAAAGCAAACCTCAAAAAAGTGGTTGATTGGCAAAATGTAGGGAAAGAGCTCTATCTTCAAGCAATGGAAAGAAGTCCTATAAATGATTTGGAGCTTAGATTTTTACTTAGTAATAATCTAACCGATGAGATAGATAATCGTGAAATAATCTTTAAGGGGATAGAGCAGTCGTATTATTATGAGGGGTATAACAAATGCAAAAACTAAATAACCTAACCCTCAAACAAAGGGAAGAACTTTTCAGGCAACTTCGTATCTCTATTACCCATCACTCAAATGCGATGGAGGGGACGACACTTTCGTTTGGAGAGACAAAAGAATTACTTGAACACGGCACAACAGCAGGTGGAAAACCACTGGGCGATCAGCTTGTGATACTTGGATTTGCGAAAGCTTACGATGTGATAATCAGAGAAGCGACAAATAAAGAAAATATTATTGATAATGGTTTTATCAAAGATATTCACTCTATTATGTTTGAAGATGCACTGAAAGTTGCACCAGAGTTTGTAGCTCGTCCAATTGGGGCTTATAGACTTGATGAGAAATATATCAAAGGGGTTGATGTGAAATTATCTATGCCTCATATGATTTCAAATCATCTTGAAAATCTACTTTATAGATACAAAAGCAACACTATGAGTTTGCTTGACATTGCTGATTTTCATATAGAGTTTGAAAGAATCCATCCTTTTGCTGATGGCAATGGGAGAGTCGGAAGGCTTTTAATGGCATTTCAAGCTATACAAAATAATATCATCCCATCACTTATTGAAAATGAACACAGAGATGAGTATCTAAAAACAATTAATGATAAAGATGATTTGCATAGCTTTTTAGAAAAAAGTATTGTGAAAAGCTTGGAACTTATCTCACAACAAAAGGCTTAGAAAATGAAAAAACTCATATTCTTATTTATACTAACACAAGGAATTTTAATGGCAAATAGTTTACCAAAATACTATGAACAAACTTTAGAAAATGGCTTAAAAATAGTAGTTATCCCTATGGATAATGGGACAAATGTTATCACAACAGATATATTTTACAATGTTGGAAGTCGTGATGAAGTGATGGGGAAAAGTGGGATAGCTCATATGTTAGAACATCTCAACTTCAAATCAACAAAAAATCTCCCAGCTGGTGAGTTTGATAAAATTGTCAAAGGATTTGGAGGGGTAAATAATGCCTCTACAGGTTTTGACTACACACACTATTACATCAAATCAAGTTCACAAAATCTAAGTAAATCTCTTGAACTTTACAGCGAACTTATGGAAAATTTGACTCTCAAAGATGAAGAGTTTCAACCCGAAAGAGATGTCGTCGCTGAAGAGAGAAGGTGGAGAACAGATAACTCACCAATGGGATATTTGTATTTTAAGCTCTTCAATAATATCTACACTTATCACCCCTATCATTGGACACCAATTGGTTTTATGGATGATATTTTAAATTGGGACATAGAAGATATTAGAACTTTTCATGATAAATTTTATGCGCCAAACAATGCCATTGTAATAGTTGCTGGAGATATTGATAAAAATGAAGTATTCAATGAAGCAAAAAAGCATTTTGAAAAAATCCAAAATAAATATCCTAAAAAGATAGATATGCTTCATACGGTTGAGCCAAAACAAGATGGTGAAAAAAGAGTTGTTATTAAAAAAGATTCTCAAAATCAGATGATTGCTATCGCTTTTCATATTCCAAATTTTCTCCACGAAGACCAAATAGCTCTTTCTACCCTTAGTGAACTTTTAAGCTCTGGCAAAAGTAGTAGACTAAATGAACTATTAATTGATAAAAAAAGATTGGTTAATACAATTTATGCTTACAATATGGAACAAAAAGACCCTGGAGTATATTTGTTTTTAGCTGTTTGCAACCCAAATGTTGAAGCAACTGAAGTAGAAAAACTTATTTGGGAAGAGATAGAAAAAATTAAACTTGGCGGAGTTAAAAAAAGTGAAATTGAGAAAGTGAAAATCAATACAAAATCTGACTTTATCTTTTCCCTAGAAAGCTCAAGTGATGTTGCTAGCTTGTATGGAAGCTACCTTGTAAGGGGCAATATCACACCGCTTATGAATCATGAAGAAAATATTGAAAAAGTAACCGCAAAAGAAATTACAAATGTTGCTAAAAAATATTTGACTAAAGAAAATTCAACTACAGTAATACTTAGAAAAGATTAGAAAGAAGTAAAATGGATTTAGACTTTCTCCAAAAGAAGCCTAAATCCTAGAAAGAATTATAATGTATTCATACAATTCAAATCATCAAATGCGACCTCAAGTCGAGTTATCAAACTATTTTGCCCTTCCCTAAGCCAAACTCGCGGATCATAATATTTTTTGTTTGGTTTGTCTTCTCCCGTTGGATTTCCAATTTGACCTTGTAAATATTCCCTATTTTCTTTTTCATATTTTCTAACTCCGTCCCAAAATGCCCATTGAGTATCCGTATCAATATTCATTTTTACGACACCATAAGAGATAGACTCTTTTATCTCAGCTTCTGTACTACCACTTCCGCCATGAAATACAAAATTAACAGGCTTATCGGATAAGTTTAATTTTTGAGTTATAAATTGTTGTGAGTTATTTAGAATAATTGGAGTTAAAACAACATTTCCAAGTTTATAAACTCCATGAACATTACCAAAAGAAGCTGCTATTGTAAAATTTGGACTTACTTCATTTAATCTCGTGTAAGCATATAAAACATCACTTGGTTGTGTGTAGAGTAGAGCATTATCAACATCGCTGTTATCAACACCATCTTCCTCTCCACCTGTAATCCCAAGCTCTATCTCTATCATCATATCAAGTTGATTCATTTTTTTGAAATATTCTACACAAATATCAAGATTTTCTTCCATACTCTCTTCACTTAAATCCAACATATGAGATGTAAAAAGTGGTCTTCCTGTCTCTTGAAAATGTTTTTTTCCAGCTTCCAAAAGCCCATCAATCCATGGTAAAAGTTTTTTTGCAGCATGGTCTGTATGTAAAATAACAGGTACACCATAAGCTTTTGCCATCATATGAATATGTTTAGCCCCACTAATTCCACCTAAAATTGAAGCATTTGGAATCTTGCACCCTTTTCCTGCAAAAAACTGAGCTCCCCCATTTGAAAACTGTAAAATCACTGGAGAATTTACTTTCGCCGCTGCTTCTAAAAGACCATTTACTGTTTCTGTATTCACCACATTCATTGCTGGAATTGCAAAATTATTCTCTTTTGCATAATCAAAAACTTTTTTTGCTTCGCTACCTGTTAAAACACCTGCATTCACAATACTTAAAATACCCATTTTAAATCCTTTTATTTTTTGATACTAATTTTTATTTTTGCTTTTTCAGTTTTAATGATATTTTCAACTCTTTTTTTAAATTCTTCACTTGATAAAAATTGTTTTATATCATTCTTAACATCATTATATTCAACAATGGAAGGCTCTTTTTTACCATCAAGATAAATGATATGAAACCCGTATTTTGTAGCAACTGGTTCTTTCGTGATAGCGCCTATTTTAAGTGAAGATGCCGCCATACTAAACTCTGGAATCATTTTGTCTAATGTAAACCATCCGAGATCTCCACCATTTGCAGCTACCCCATCTGTTGATTTACTTTTTGCCATTTTTATAAATTCAGCTTTCAAATCTTTAGCTTTATTTAATCCAACAATAATATCTTTTGCTTCTTTTTCTGTTTTCACCAAAATATGACTCGCTTTAAGTTCTAATGGTTTCTTAAATTTATCTTTATTTGCATCATAATAGTTTTTTATGCTAGCTTCACCCACTACAACATCTTTTGTCATATTTGTCATCCATAACTGAAGCGCTAAATCTTGTTTTACTTTATTTAATGTATCTTTGTATATTTTACTATTTACAATATCTGTTTTGTAAGCAGTAATACTAAGCACTTTTCTATCAATTAATTGATTTAAAACAGTTTGTTTGTCAGTATCTTTCAATTTATCGTATGTAATATTTTGACCTTTTAGTAAAATATTTACATCTTCTTGTGTGATACTTTCACTCCCTATGGTTGCTAAAACTTTGTCAACTGCAAATGCACTAACGGTACAAAGTTGCAAAGCAACTAGTGAACTTAAAATAATTTTTCGACCCAACATATCTTTTCCTTTTGATTATAAAATTTCGCGATTTTACCCAAAAAATGCTTATAGAAAATGAATTTATAATATTTAGCTTAAAAACTCTTTAATTTTTTCTTTTTTTATGCTACACTTCCGTTTTTAAAATTTGAAAAATAAATTTATACAAAGGAAATATAATTATGAGAATATTAATAGTGGAAGACGAAAGCACACTAAACAGAACCCTTCAAGAGGGATTACAAGATTTTGGATATCAAGTTGATGTTGCAGAAAATTTTAAAGATGCGGAGTATTTTATAGATATTAGAAATTACGATTTAGTTTTAACTGATTGGATGTTGCCAGATGGTGATGGGATTGAGTTAACTAAAATAGTGAAAAATAGAAGTTCTAGAACATCTGTAGTCTTGGTTAGTGCAAGAGATGATAAAGAGAGTGAAATCAAAGCACTTAAAACAGGTGCAGATGACTATATCAAAAAACCATTCGATTTTGATGTATTGCTTGCTAGAATTGAGTGCAGACTGAGATTTGGTGGAACAAGTACAATTAAAATTGATTTATTAGAAATCAATCCAGATGAAGAAAAAATCACTTATGATGGTGTTGAAATAGAGCTTAAAGGAAAACCTTTTGAAGTTTTAACACACTTAGCAAGGCATAGGGATCAAATCGTTTCAAAAGAACAGCTTCTTGATGCTATTTGGGAAGAACCAGAACTTGTAACTCCAAATGTTATTGAAGTTGCAATCAATCAAATTAGACAAAAAATGGATAAACCACTTAATATTTCAACGATTGAAACAATTAGACGAAGAGGGTATAGATTTTGTTATCCACCAAAAGAAACTGAACCTGTAGAAGATTAATCAACTATCGTGAAAAGTCAAAGTATCTATGAGCAGTTTTCAAAAAAACTTATCATAGCTACTTCGTTGTTTATTATTATTATCTCCTTTATGTTTTATGGCTTTACAAAAGCTACTCTTTACGAAGAAATCACAGACAATTTACTCAAAAAAGCAAATATCATTCAACAAGCAAGTATATCTACTATCGTAAATCACGACAATCTAAAATTTATAACAGAAGATAAATTAACAATTGATTTAGTAAAAATAGAAGGATTACAAGAAATCACTTTTACTGAATTTTATCAAGATGGTGCTCATTTTATTGAGCTTTTGTATCCTTTTGAATTATCAACAAAAACATTTATCAAAATAACAAAAAACATAGACAGTACTGACGAAATGTTAAGAAAGATATTCAGTAATGTATTCATTTTATCGCTTGGCGGTCTCGTAATGGTTGTCATTTATGCTTTGGCTGTATCTAAAAGTCTTCTTGCTCCTATTTTGAATATTACAAATAAATTATCCAATATGAATGAAAATTCACTCACAAAAATTGAGCCAACTACCTTGCCAGTCGAATTTCATCCTCTTGCAAATTCTATCAATAATCTAACAAAAAAAATAGAAATGTATGTAAAATACCAAAAAGAACTTTTTATTGGTGCGGCACATGAACTTAAAACTCCTCTTGCTGTTATGAAACTAAAAAGTGAAGTTGTTTTGCTCAAAAAAAGAGATGCAGAAAAATACGAGGAAACGCTTCGATTATTTATTAGTGAAATTAATGGTATGGATAAAATGGTAAGTTCAATTTTGGATATTGGTAGACAAGAAGGAGCTCAATTTGAAAAGCCGATCGAGATAGATGTTGTAAAATTTATTGAAAGCAGAGTGAATAATTACAAATTATTAGCAAATGAAAAAAAGATTTCGATTGAATTTATGTGTGATATTGAAAAATTTATTACTATTATACAACCAACTTTACTCAATCAAATCATTCAAAATTTCATTCAAAATGCTATAAAATTTACACCAAATGAAAAAACAATTATCGTCAAGATATACAAATCTGATCTTTTGGTTGTTGTTGAAGTGATAGATGAAGGAATTGGGGTGGATGAAAATATTGACCTTTTTGCACCGTTTAAAAGATTAGGAAAAGAACAAGGGGCTGGGCTAGGACTATATTTAGCAAAAAGTGCAACTGATGCTATTGGGGGAGAGGTATCAATAGTAAATCGAAAAGATGGAATTGTTGGTTCTGTAGCAACTTTAAGACTTCAAACAAATCCCACTTGTCAATTAAAATAAAAACTACTGATTAAAAATCATACTATGTTCAATTTTGGTACAAAAATTTTGTACAGCTTTGATTCCATTTTCTTCAGCTTTTTCCATGGCTGTATTGTTTACTAATCCAAGTTGCGACCAAACACATTTCACATCACCTCTTCGCACACATTCATCAACAACTGATGCAATTACATCAGGTTTTCTAAAAATATCTACCAAATCAACAGAAACTTCAATGTCAAGAAGATTTCTATACACTTTTTGTCCAAGTATAAAATCTTCCTTTGGATAGATAGGAAACACCGTAAAGCCATTATTTATTAAATACGCCGCAACTTTATTGCTTGCTTTTGTCATATCAGGACTACATCCTATAATCGCTATAGTTTTTGTATTTTTAAAAATCTCTTCAAACTCGCTTTTGGGTCTATTAACAACCGGAAATTCACACTCCATTTGTATCCTTTTCGTATAATTTTATTGTTTTTATCGGTTGGAGGCACTTGTGTACTAAAACTAATGAAGGAGTTCCCTTATAAGTTCGGTTGCATATGAACCTTTAGGAAGCACAAATTCCAGTTCAAAATGATTTTTCTCATCATCATATTTGCTTTTTATTTCTGATGGGAAAATCCAAGCATATCTTCTTGTACCATCCACAATTGTTTTTTTATCAAATTCTTCTTCAAATTTTTGAGCCAATCCAATAGCTAATTTCGCTTTTTTTCCAGCTAAAAGTCCAGTTGGAACTCTGTCTTTTAGATTAAATTTATCAGCTTCGCTTTCAACATCTTCGGCATAAAATATTTTTCCATACGGATAATGTTCCATAACATCACCTTCCAAAACTTTAAAGGGATGTTTTTGTCCTTTTAAAGCCTTAAGGGTTGCAGTATCTATCCCAACTTTATCTACCAATTCTTTCGGTTCAAAAGCATCTATTAACTTACTCAATTCGATTCTTTTACTAAGCCATTCATTAAATAATATACTTTGATAAGCATTAAGATACATTTGAGCCAATTTTTGATTTGCAACTTTCAGAGTTCCTTCGCAAAGCTGTTTCCCTTTGAGATAATTATCTCCATCTATTCCAAATCTTTGAAATCCAAAATAATTTGGCATACCATATTGTTCAATAGTCAAAAGAACATTTTGAAGCTTGAGATTATCCCTTTCAAGAACTCTTTTAAGCCTTATGAAAAATTTATTTCCTTTAAGATGCCCTACTCTTATCTTATTATTATGGTATTCGAATTTTAAAAATTTTATTTGTGGGTGTTCAAATTTTCGTATTTTTTCTTCAAAAGTTTTTGGCATTGAGATACATTGTACTGTCATCGCATTTTTATCTTTAAGTCCAGCATATCCGATATCTCTGCTTTTACATCCAATTGTATCACTGATGATTTGAACAGCATCCCAAGTGCTTAAATCTTTTTTTCTCATAGTCAGTACAATATGTTCACCCTCCCCACTAAATTCATACAGTGGGATTTCGTGCACAACAAAATCATCTTTACTTTGTTTAAAATAAACATCAATTTTGCTATGACTTAAAAAAAATTGTTTTTCAGTTGATTGCATCAAAATTGTACTACTTCATAACTTTTCAATACTTCCTCGATTCTTTTCATATTTTCACTACTTGGAGCGACAAGTGGAAGTCTGTATTCTAGAGTATTTATAAGTCCAGCTATATACATCGCGGCTTTAATTGGAATAGGATTACTTTCACAAAACAATACTTTATTAATAGGAAATAATTTTTCATTTATTGTTTTTGAAGCTTCCAAATCCCCACTAAGCGCAAGGTCAACAAGACGACTTTTTAAATTTGGCAAAAGATTTGCAGTAACTGATGTTATTCCAGCACCACCACTTGCTAAAATAGCATAGTCAATAGCATCGTCTCCGCTTAAAACTTTAAGATTTGGTCTTCTTGAAACAAGCTCAATGGTTCGTTCTAAACTTCCAGTTGCCTCTTTGATACCATAAATATTGGGACAATCATCAAAAAGTCGAATAACCGTATCTGCTTGAATATCAACACCTGTTCTTCCAGGAACATTATAAAGCATAAGTCCCAAATCAGGAATAGCATTTGCAATTGTTTTGTAATGTTGATATAAACCTTCTTGGGATGGTTTATTATAATAAGGTGCCACAGAAAATAAAGCATCTACTCCACACTTTTGCGCATGTTTTGCTATCTCAACCGCTTCATGAGTTGCATTTGACCCAGCACCTGCAAGGACTTTTGTATTTGTCCCTTTGCATACTTCAACTGCTATTTCGATACATCTTTTGTGCTCATCGTGAGTTAAAGTAGCACTTTCCCCTGTTGTTCCCACTGGACAAATACCATTTATTCCGTTGTCTATTTGTCTTTTAATAAGATTTGCATAAGTTTGCTCATCAAGTTTGCCATTTTTAAAAGGTGTTATGATGGCAGTTGTCGAACCAATTACCATTGTCATTTCTGTCATTTTAAAATTCCTTTCCATCTTCAAATATTATTTTATTTCGTCCTGTTTGTTTTGCTTTATAAAGCAATTCATCTGCTTTTTTAACACTACTTTCATGGGTAGTATTTGAACTTCGTATGGTAACTCCAGCACTAAAAGTTATTGGTATTTTAATATCATTGTATTTAAACATATGTCCAGTAACAATTGACTTGATTCTAGACATATAAGTATAAAGTTCACTTTTATCCGTAAATTGAACCAAAGAAATAAATTCCTCTCCACCATATCTCCCTAAAATATCAGTATCTCTTGTGCTTTTAAGAAGTACTTTTGCAAAAGTAGAAAGAATAACATCCCCAGCTTCATGCCCGTAAGTGTCATTTACTTTTTTGAAATGATCGATGTCAAAAAATGCAATAGCATAATTAGTACCATTTCTTACATAATTATCATCAAATCTCTTTGATTGTCTATCGTACCATCTTCTCGTAAGAAGTCCAGTAAGATGGTCTATCTCGCTCTCTTTTCTTACCTCTTGAAGCTCTTTTTCTAACAATTCAATTTTCTTTTGCAAAGCCATAACACTTTTCTTTCCACTTTTGAGACTTTCATTTGACTGAACCATATGAGTTTCTATTGTTTTGGCTGCTCCTACTAGTTTCCCTTGCATCTCTTTTAGAGTAGTTGTATCATTTGCTTCAATCCCTTCTATCTCTTGTGCAATTTTATGAATATTATCACTTCCTCTTGAATTTATATCTATAGTATCCTCTAAAAATTTAGTCATATAAGTCATAAGAACTGTTATTTCTTTTGCTTTTTTCTCCAATTCTTCTTGATCCAATTTAATTCTTTCATCAATAAACTTTTCAATTTCATGTTGAATATCATTTTCAAAAATAAGCTCAGGAGAATTTCCTATTTTAATAGAAAACTGATGCAAATCTTCATTAAGCGTTAAAGAGATAGACGGCTTCATAGACTTTTGCAAAATATTTGCTACATTTTCTAGATTTTCTTTCTTAAGTCTTTTCAGAAGAAGGGGGATGAGCCCATCCAAATCACTTATATTATTTGATTTGACATAGCTTTGTTCATCATTTGAAAGTCGCTTCACAATCTCTTCAAATCGTTTGCATTCTTCAATAGTAAAGTTTATAGATTTTGCAACCTTACAAAATTCATTACTATACGCTCTAGGCGTAGGAAGAATTTTTTGCTGTTCAAGATTTAATAAAGTTGCTCTAACTATCTCTCTCATATTTTTCATTAGATTATCCTAAAAGTTTTTTGACCATATCATTGATTCTTTTACCATCACAACTGCCGCCAATCTTCTCTTTTGCTGGATTCATTATTTTCCCCATATCTTTCATACTTGTAGCACCAGTTTCGGTGATGATGCTTTGAATAATCGTTTCTAATTCATCATCTGTAAGTTGTTTTGGAAGATACTCAGCAAATACATCAATTTGTTCTTGTTCTTTTTCTACAAGATCGGTTCTATTTGCGACACTATATTGAGAGATGGCTTCTTCTCTTTGTTTTATCCCTTTTTGGATAAGTTTGATAATATCTTCATCTCCAAGCTCAACTCTATTATCCACTTCAATTTGTTTTATCATGGTATTTATAGCTCTAATTGCATCTCTTTTTACTACTTCTTTGTCTCTCATTGCTGTTTTCAGCTCTTCCTTTAGTCTCTCTTTTAGGCTCATTTTTTCTCCTTCAATAATTGTATAATTTTAAAAATATTCGCAGATTATAACTTCATTAACCTTGTAAAGTTATAATCATCTCTTCTATTTCCAAATATCTTTCAACTTTTTCATCATACGATTGAGTGATATCTTCTAATTCTTTTGAGATGGCAACTATCCCTTTTCCCTCATAACATTTTGGATTAGAAAGACATTCATTGATTTTTTTAATCTCAATCTCAAGCTTTTCTATCTCTTCTGGAAGATTTTCATAATCTTTTTGCTCTTTGTATGTTAACTTTGGTTTCTTCTTTGGAACTTCGATTATAGCCTGAACAGTTGGTTTTTTTTGATTGAGAAGTTCCTCTTTTTCCATTTGTTCAACATATTTCACATCTTTTTCATCTTCAAGATATTCACTGTATTTTTGAAAACTTTCTTCCAAGATTCCATTACCTTTGAAAATAAACAGTTTTTTAGCAATTTTATCAACAAAATATCGATCATGACTTACAAAAATTAAAGCCCCTTGAAAACTTTGCAAATACTCTTCAAGGATATTTATCGTTGGGATATCAAGGTCATTTGTAGGCTCATCCATGATGAGAACATCAAATTTTTTAGTAAAAAGCAAAGCGAGCGCTATTCTATTTTTTTCTCCACCACTAAGTACTCCTATTTTTTTATCAAGATACTCTCTTGGGAATAAAAAGTTTTTAAGATAACCATACACATGCATATTTCGCCCATCATTTAGCTCAACTCTATCTCCACCATTTGGGCAAAATTGGTGCATAATAGTTTGATTTTCATCAAGCATTTCTCTATGTTGGTCAAAATATCCAACTTTAAAATCACCTTTTTTAAAGCTTCCTTTATCAATTGCTAATCGTTCAAGAAATACTTTTAAGATAGTCGATTTTCCACTTCCATTTGGTCCAACGATAGCAATAGTATCTTTTTGAAGTATCCTAGTTGTGAAATTTTTAATAAGTGGTTTATTCCCTAAAGCAAGGTAAACATTGTCAAGTTCAAAAAGCATTTTCTTTTTATTGACTATTTCACTTCCATTAAATGCTTTTTTCTCCCTATCAATCTCCAGCTTCATTTTATTAATTCTTCCTGGATTTTTTTTGACATCCTCTTTAAGTTGAAAATAATTATCTTTTCTAAGAACATTTCGTTTTCGTCTAGCAGTTACTCCATGTTGCATCCAGTAAGCTTCATCTCTTAATTTTCGCACCAAATTATCATGGTCTCGAAGCATACTCATTATCATTTGCTCTTTTTGTAAAAGATAATCTTTATAACCACCTTTAAATTTTGTCATAGCACCATTTTCGATTTCAACGATATTTGTAGCAATATTATCAAGAAAATATCTATCATGCGAGATGAAAATAAGGGTAAACTTCTCTTTTAAAAGTATCTCTTCCAAAAACTCAACCATATAAACATCAAGGTGATTTGTGGGCTCATCAAGAAGCAAAACATCTGGCTTTTTCAAAATAAGTCCAGCAAGCCCTACTCGCCTCTGTTCTCCTCCGCTTAGAAGCGAAACATCCTTAAATTCATACTCTTTAAGCATAAATTCTTGCAAAACCCTTTGGATTTTATTGTCCAAATCCCATGCATTGTGATGATCTAAAAAGATACTCAGCTCCGATTGTCTTTTCAAAAGCTCTTCGTTCTCATAATCATCCGCGATTTTCAATGATAATGCATCATATTCTCTTTGAGCTGATTTGAGTTCCACTAGTTGCTCTTCAATAGCTTCTCTTACGGTTATCCCAGCTTTAAATTTTGGTTGCTGTTCGAGCATCTCAATTTTGACTGATTTATCAACTGCTATCTCACCGCTATCTGCTTCTGTTTCCCCTGTGAGAATTTTCATAAAAGTTGATTTTCCTTGCCCATTTTGTCCGATGACTGCAACTCTTTGCCCTACTTCAAGGGTAAAATCTACATCTTTCAAAATCACTTTGATGTCATATTGTTTGCTTATTTTTTGTATATCTATGATTGCCATATTTGTTTTGTTATCTCTTTTTGTTTGTTTTTTCAATTTATTAAGGATTTTATAATACCAAAATTATGGTTAAGGATGACTATTTTTGGTGGTAATAGGTTATAACGATTTAATACAAGTAGAGTGTCAAAGATTGTTAAAAAATGGATCTTTTATAGAGTTTTGAAAGAACTTAAGCACTTTTGTAGGAATCAATTAGTTTTTAGAGCCACTTGCAAATTCATTGTATATGAATTTTGAATATTGGGTTAAAAGTCTTAAGTTCAAAATGATTCAGATTATGAGATTATAAAAACTTTATAATCTCTTTTTCCAAATCTTCTATATTTATCTCACAAGTATGCAGTATCTGTTTATCAAATAATCCAACTATCATAGCAGGCACTTTTACATTAAAATCGTTGCTAATTTTTTCTAAAGCCTCTTTGTCACTATATTTTACATTATCGTCTCTTAGGGCATTTAAAACAGATGGTGAGAATTTTGTCCATTCAGCTGTACTGTAAACTACATTTTTAAGAGGTTTTTCCATCAATGTTTCATATGCTTTGATACAAGTTGCTGTATGTGGATCCATCAAATAACCATTTTCAAGATATGTTTTGATAGTTTGTAATCCGTAAGCATCATCACTAAAAGTTGCACTAAATTCACTTTGAAGTTTTACTTTTTCCTCTTCTGTCAAGACAAAACAATTTTTACTACTTAAATCTTCCATCAACTCTTTTGTTCGAGTACTTCCAAACATATCGTACATAATTCTCTCAATATTGGATGATTTTAAAATATCCATAGCTGGTGATTTTGTCAAAACCAATTTTTTATCATTTAAGTCATACACACCATCATTAATCCATGAAGTTAAAACATTATTTGCATTTGAAGTGATAAGGATTTTTTCAATTGGTAATCCCATCTTTTTCGCATAATACCCACCAAGAGCATTCCCAAAATTTCCAGATGGCACTGTAAGATAAATCTTTTCACCAAGTTCAATCTCCCCTTGTCGTAAAAGTTCAAGATATGACCAAAAATGGTACACAATTTGAAATATAATTCTTCCAAAATTGACACTATTTGCAGCACTAAGTTTCGTATGTTTTTCTAATAATGTAGCTTTAAAAGTATCACTTGCAAGTAAACTCTTCAACGCATTTTGAGCATCATCAAAATCCCCATTTATCCCAATAACTTTAAGATTTTTCCCATCTTCAGTAACCATTTGCAGTCTTTGAACATCACTAGTTCCTCCAACTGGATACAAACAAGCAACTTTTATCCCCTCTTTATTTTTAAAAGTATTTAAAGCAGCTGGTCCTGTATCTCCTGAAGTCGCAGCTAAAATAAGATAGTTCTCCCCTCTTTTTTTAGCAATTGCACTTAAAACTGAGCCAAATGGTTGGAGTGCCATATCTTTAAAAGCTCGTGTAGGTCCATGATATTGCTCATTTACAAAAAGATTATCTTTTACTTTTACTACAGGAGAGGGATTATTTTTGTCATCAAAAGCATCATAAAGATTAAGTGCCGTTTCTAAATCTTCATCTTCAATATCTACTTTAAACGATTTTAAAATTAAAAAAGCTAACTCTTTATAATTTAATGCTGTACTCTTTTGTATAAAATCAGCCGTAAAATGTGGCAACTCTTTTGGGATATATAATCCACCAAATGAAGCACTTGGATTTAAAATAGCATAAGAAAACTCAACCTCTTGTGGTTTGATTGTATCATTTCCTCTTGTTTCTATAAAACTCAT
>CAMCYD010000029.1 GCA_945883785.1 Helicobacter pylori PMSS1 | reverse complement strand
CGATTATTAAATTTTTACCTTAAAAATCACTTTTTGCTCCATGCAAATGGTTATTTTTAAAGTAAAAAGATGATGATTGAAACTGTTTATAATCATTTGTTTGAATTTGCAAGTGGCTCTACTATATAAGTGCAAAAAAATAGTTGCACGACAAATAGTTATTGTTATCGTTCCTTATATCACAAACTCATTGGCAAAGTAATTGTAAAAATTGCCCCTCTATAATCGACTCCGTTGTAAACATAAGATATATTTTGTGCAGAAATTGTCCCATCCATATGTTTTTTTATCATCTCTTTAGTCATAAAAAGACCTATTCCTGAGCCATCTTTTTCGCTTTTTGTTGTAAATTTTGAATCGAAAATTTTCTCGATACTATCATCAGGAATACCACCTGCATTGTCCTTGATTGTTATGACAACTTGATTATTTTCCTGAATTATATGTGTAAAAATCAATTTTTGTTTCAGTGGATTATCAATTCGTTCAAACTCATCACAAGCATTCGCATATATATTCATAAACACTTGTATAAGCTCTCTTGGATATCCCAAAATCTCTATTGGTTCATTATTTATAATAAGATTGATGGCGCTTTTTTTAATCCTTGTAGTGAGAAGTTCTAATGTTTTTTGATATATATTATGAACAAAAAATAATGATTTTATTTTATCTTCTTTGAAATAATCTCTAAAATCATCGATAGTTTGAGAGAGATGGAAGATGTGTTCTGTGATTTTTGCAAAATATTCTTGGTTATCTACTGTTATCCCCATTTCATTGTGAAGTTCGGCAGTTGTGGAGAGTACAGCAATAAGACTTAATGGTTGTTTCCATTGATGTACAATATTTTCTATCATCTCACCCATCATAGCCATTTTAGATTGTTGATACATCATCTCTTCTTTGAGCTGAAGCTCCCTTTTTGCTTTTATCTCCTCAGTGATATCTCTTCCACTTCCCACAGTTCCAAGTAATCTTCCATCAGTATCAAATAATGGTGCTTTATGAACTTCAAGATAAAGTGCTTTTCCTTTGACATTTCCAAACTCTTCAAAAACCATATTTTTCATATTTTCTAAAACAACTTCATCAGAATTGAAACACAATTCCCCAAAAGTATGCCAATCTTTATTGTCTTTGTATTTTTCTCTTTCTCTAAGAGCAAAAAAAACATCACCTTGCCCGACAGGTTCGTTTGTATCTTGAGCCATCAAAAGATTGTCACATATGGCTTTATTTGCAAAAATATATTTGCCATTGACATCTTTTGCCCAAAGCATATCGGGAAGATTATCCGCTAGCATCCTAAGAAGTTTATAAGAATCTACAATGCCATTTGATACTGTTGGATCATTTTCTTGTTTATTGCCACTAAAAATCAAAATCTCATGATCAACTTTATCTATATCAAAAATATACTGTTTCTCTTGATAATGGAAAAATGTTCTCCCCATATTTGTCTTAAATAGTGCATTAATACCATCTTGAATCAGTTCCTCAATGGCACTATTTTGTTCAAAATTGGTACCGAAAATAGTTGTAATGGCATTGTTGTAATAGATGATTTTTTTATTTTCCACATCATATACAAAGATAATTTTTGATTCCAAGTGCAATTCCTTAAAAGTTACTTTTTAGCTTACAATAAGTGTCTCCAACTAATTAAGCTGATGATTTTACAATTATTTGTGTTAAAAATTGAAATTTTTATTTATTTGAGCCACTTGCAAATTCAAAGATTTTGAGTATGAATAGTAGCAATTATTAGATTTTCACTTTAAAAATTACTTTTTGCTCCTTCACAAATGGTTATTTTTAAAGTAAAAAAATGATGATTGAAACTGTTTATAATCATTTGTTTGAATTTGCAAGTGGCTCTTCAATCTAAATCATGTCAACCAATAGGCAAAAATAGACCAAAAGCAACAAAAAAATTTAAAAATGCCTTAAATACATTCGGTATAAATCATATTTTGACTGGTATAGGATAGTGCTCTATGACATAATCAATATCTTTATCACCTCTGCCACTTAAGTTTACAAGTATCGATTCTTTTTTATGCTCTTTAGCATATTTCATAGCAAATGCAACTGCATGAGCTGATTCAAGTGCAGGAATTATCCCTTCGTATTGAGATAGTTTATAAAAAGCATCGACAGCCTCATTATCATTACACAGTCCAACATTTGTTCGCCCAATACTATATAAATAAGCATGTTCTGGTCCAACTGAAGGATAATCAATCCCACTTCCAATTGAGTGCACTGGTGCAGGATTACCTTCTTTGTCTTTTAACATTATCGAGTTAAATCCATGCATAATCCCTTCACTTCCATAAGTCAAACTTGCACTGTGTTCCCCTATTTTATCTCCTTTGCCTGCTGGTTCTACTCCATATAGTTTTACGGCATCATCAATAAATCCACTAAAAATTCCCATAGAATTTGAACCACCACCAACACAAGCAGTTACCATATCAGGAAGTTTTCCAGTCATTTTCATAAATTGTTCTTTTGCTTCAAGACCAACAACACTTTGAAAATCTCTTATCATTTTTGGAAAGGGATGAGGACCTACAACAGATCCAATTGCAAATAATTGATTTTTTGTATCTTTCAGATATGCCTCAAACGCACTATCAACAGCTTCTTTTAATGTTTTTAAGCCATGTGTTGCAGGGACAACTTTTGCCCCAAGTATTTTCATCCTTACTACATTTGGGTGTTCTTTTATTATATCAACTTCACCCATATGAATTTCACATTCAAGCCCAAAATAAGCAGCAGCCGTAGCAAGTGCGACTCCATGTTGTCCAGCTCCAGTTTCTGCAATTAGTTTTGTTTTGCCAAGATATTTTGCCAAAAGACCTTCGGCCATACAGTGATTGAGTTTATGTGCTCCTGTGTGATTTAAGTCTTCTCTTTTAAGATATATTTGCCCGCCACCTACAAAATCAGATAGATTTTTACAATACGTTATTGGTGTTGGTCTTCCTTGATAATGTTTTCGAATTTTTTTAAGTTCATACAAAAATTCGAAAGATTTCGATAATTTATCATAAGCCTCTCGTATCTCTCTGAAAGGTTCTTCAAGTTGTGGCGGAATAAAAGCTCCTCCAAATTGTCCGAAAAATCCTTGTTCATTTGGCATAGTTTCTAAGTATGGTTTTTTATGTTGCATATTTACATCCTTGTTAGTATTTAAGAGAAATTTTATCTATAGAGTCACTTGCAAATTCAAAGATGATGATTACTACTGTTTATAATCATTTGTTTGAATTTGCAAGTGGCTTTTCAAACTGAATTATAAACTTTGTCCCTTTATACACATCTTCTTCTATCTTTTCATTGACATCTTCAATCGTTATTTTCCCGCCAAAATACTTTTGAATGATATTTACACAAATAAAAAGCCCCAACCCTGTCCCCTGACTTTTATGTTTTGTAGTAAAATAAGGGTCAAAAATCTTTGCTTTTATCTCTTGCGGTATCCCACCTGCATTATCAATAATCTCTATTTTGATGTAATTCTCATCTTGAAAAGTTTTAATATGTATTTGTTTATGATTTTGATTTTTCTCTTTAAATGCGTCTTTTGCATTGTTGACTATATTCATTATCACTTGAGAGAGTTGATTTGGTTGTCCATCATACACTAAAGTATCATCAAGTGTTAGATTAAGTTTTATATAATTTGATTTTAAAGTTGCATTTAAAAGATTTGTCGTATCGTGTATCACTTTTGAAAAATTGAAAATCTCTTTTCTATTATCGTTTTTGATAAAATCTCTAAAATCATCTATCGTTTTTGAAAGATAATTTGCATGATTTATGATTGTATCTGTTACTTCTGTCATCGACTCTTCTGTTATTGGAATTCCAAATTCTTGTTTTATTTTCATTCCAGATATAGCGGTTGTTATAACTGAAAGTGGCTGTCTCCACTGATGAGCAATATTTCCTATCATCTCTCCCAAGGCTGCTAGTCTTGCTTGTTGTTCGATCATTGTTTGTTGTTCTGTATTTTGTTTTATTGCCTCAGCTATTTTATTTTCAAGACTATCGTTTGCTTCTTGTAATTCGGCTACATGTCTAGATTCATTATCCCGTATGATTTTTATCAAAAAATATACAGCCGTCATAAAAGTCAAATAAACCAAAACAGCAATCATAATCTGCCTTTGGTAGTCTTTATCTAAACCTTGAATGATGGCTTCTTTTGAAATTTCAATAGAAATAGCACCTCTCAAATCTCCCAACTTATATCCGTATGCCGTATCATAGTTATCTTGCACAGATTGTGGTGCAGATTGTTTTTCACCATGACATGCTAAACAATTTTGCTCAATATACAAAGGGGTTACTTGAAAGATTTTTGAATCTTTTATTTCAAAGTATGGTTCTTTTGATTTTGTTTGTTTAAATCTATTGATAATCTCTAATTCTCTAGCATTTGCGATATTTTTTGGATTTCTTGGATTGTCTGAAACAGTTCTTATGCTAGCTTTTGCATCCATTAGATGTGAAAAAGTTTCAGAAATCTCTAGCATAGTATGCACTGGAAGCAAGTGTATGGTTTTTTCATCAATAGCTATTTTTTGGTCAACAAACTCTTTTTGATATGTTTTTCGAAAAGCTATGATAAAACTATTAAGAGTTTTTGCCTCTTCTTGAAAAATCATCTCTTTTATTTTTTCATTTGCAAAGTATCCTATGATATTTTTAACTACCATAAAAGCTAAAATAATTATCGCGAATATCAATAAAACTCTCACATGTTTTGCCAAAGTCAATCCTTTTTATTTAAAAAAACTCAAAAACTCGCCCATTCATCGTCATCACTTTTTGATGCCATGATTGGTTTGATTGATGCTGTCGGAGAAATAGTTTTTACAATAGACTTTGTAGCTGATGAAGAAGCTTTTGGTTTTACCGTTGGTGTTTGTGCATGATTTTGTTTTCTCATTTCTTTCGCTTGTATATCATTTTTCCCAATAAACTCTTTTTCATTTGCATTGCTTACTACAAGTTTTGCAATACTATCTGTATCAACTGCTACATCGTGTGTTTGAGAAGCTATCATCGCATTTCTTTGTGTTTGTTGATCGAGACTTGAAACTGCATCATTAATTTGATTTATACCACTCAATTGCTCTTTAGAAGCCGTCTCAACATTTTTAATAAGGCTTATAGTTTGCTCTATATTTTCATTCAGAGTCGTATATCCACTTATCATACTATCGGCTATTTTCTTCCCATTATTTGCTTTTTGTGTTGCATTTTGGACAAGTTTTTTGATCTCATTTGCAGCATCCGCACTTCTTGTTGCCAAGTTTCGTACCTCTTGAGCGACGACGGCAAATCCTTTTCCAGCTTCGCCAGCGGTTGCTGCTTCTACAGCTGCATTTAAGCTTAGGATATTTGTTTGGAATGCTATTTGGTCGATGATAGTGATAGCTTCACTAATAGCATTTACCTCTTTATTTATCTCATCCATAGCCGTTGTTGTTTGGCTAGCCAAGGCTTTTCCTTCACTTGAGGCTTGAGTTACAGTTCCTGCTAAATGTGCCATTTTGACTATATTTGTCGTATTGCTTGAGATATTAGATGTTATTTGTTCTAAGGCTGCAGCTGTTTCTTCCAATGCTGCCGCTGCTTCATTTGAGTTTGTATTCAAGGTATTTACATTTTGCAAGAGGATATTACTACTATTTCCCAAGGTAAGTCCATTTTGTTTATTTTCAACCAAGATAGTAGTGATGGTATCTTTTAATTTATTTATATCCTTTACCAAAAGCTCAAAAACTCCCCCTTGTTCGATATCATTCAAGACCAATATATTTCTATAATCATTTTTGGTATATTGTTCCAACACTGTATTGACATCTACAAAGTGTTGTTTTGTAGCCTGTATCATACTATTTACTGTATTTTTAAAATCATTTAATGATTTATTTGAAGTGCTCCCTTGTATGGTTTCACTATACCAGCCATGTTTCACTCTTTCGATTGTGCCATTGGCACTTTGTATAAGTTTATTGTCCTCTTCTATCCCATCTCGAATTGTTTTTAGATATGCATTAAAATTGGTTGAAATGATACCTATTTCATCATCTGAAGTAACTTCAATTTTAGAATGTATATCTTTTGATGTGAGAAGATTTTTAACAGCAATATCAAGGTTTGAAAGTTTAGAAAAAATATCTTTTAGTACAATCGTAGCTATCGCTGCAACGGCTACAATACCCACAATAATTACAAGAAGAAGAAATAGCATACTGTTTTTTGTTTCATCCGTCACATGAGTGATACTCTTTATAAGTTCATTTGCTAGGTAATCGTCAACTTGTTTTAGTAGATTTATTTTATTTGTCATTTTAGAAAACCAATGACCGCTATCTATCCCAAAATCTGACTGTTGCGAAAACAATATTTGTCTTATTTTCAATACCTCCTCTACATCATCACCTTTAAGTGTTGAAGAAAAATAAGATAATCCGTCCTCTGAAGTATAGTGCTTAAATGCTTCTAAATAAGTATCTTGCGATGATACAATATTACAAAATTTGATTTTTGTTGCCATAGTAAGTTCATTTGAAGCCAATACCCCTGCACCAATTGCTCTCTCTACCCCAGCTTTCTCTTTACTAAATAAAAAATTAGCATAAGCGACTATCTCTTTGCTCATATGAGGATCGATTGATAATGCCGTAATATGTGGAATGGCCGTCAAAAAGATACTATGAAAAGCCGTATAATAAGATATCGCGATATCTTTGTCTATATTCAAACTACTTATTTGCTCTCTTGTTGCACTCAATTTATCAAGCTCGACAAATCCTTTTTGCACATCGTTATCTACTTCTTTATCTATCTCTGAGAGATTATGTACTGAGAGAAAAGTTTTCAATCCTTCTATTTCAATATCTAATACTTTTCTTTGAGCTGCGAGCTCATCGACAAATTTTTTACCACCAGAACTTAAAAATCCAGCTGTCATACCTCTTTCTTTTTGAGACTCATGTACGAGCTTTGAAATCTTAGTTGATAATACAACACCGACATTTAATTTTTCCAATGTTTGCACATTTTCATACTCAGTAAAGAGTGCTTTTGCAGATACGAGGATAAGTCCTATAAACGGTAATGCCAGAAGTAGCCTAAGTTTTTGTTTGATTGTCATTTTTTTCCCTTATGATGAAAGTAGGCTACGATTTTATCCTCTCTCTCTTTAATCTAAACTTATAAGAAGATGAAATATTATAAGTATTATTTTATTATAACACCCCAAGAAATCCAAGCAACATCTCTTCTGAATTCTAAAGAGCCACTTGCAAATTCAAAGATTTTGAGTATGAATAGTAGCAATTATTAGATTTTCGCTTTAAAAATCACTTTTTGCTCCATGTAAATGGTTATTTTTAAAGTAAAAAGATGATGATTGAAACTGTTTATAATCATTTGTTTGAATTTGCAAGTGACTCATAATATTAAAAATTATTCTAATATTACGATTGATGAATTAGGATTTAAAAAAGAAGTTCCTGCAACAAAAGTGGCTAAATTTAAAGTTGGTAAAGCTTTAAAGGATGCAGTGAAATAAGGTTTTAAGTGGAACTTTCCACTTAAAACTATCCAATTATCAAAGAAGAAAAAATAACGAAGAATATTTTTATCTTTAAAAATTTACGCTTTAATTCTTTTCTTTTCCTTTGATTCCATTTTCTCAATTTTATCTCTTATCGTAGGAAGCAGTAGTTTTTCAAGCTCTTCAACTCTTCCAAAAGCTCTCATCACTTTGATAAAATTTATCATTGAAATACTCCCTTTTTGCTCATAATTAGAGTATGTTGTAGGGGAACTAAGCTCTGCTTCTTTAGCAAAATCACTTTGCTTTTTATTTTTGGAAAGTCTTAGCTCTTTAGCTCTAAGGGCAAGTACCAAAGCTATTTCATCATCAGTAAGTGTTCCAAATGGACTATTTGGACTCAATTTATTTTTAAGTTTATTTTTTACTTTTGATTGAGAGAGTTGGAGTTTTTTTAAAAGTTCATTACTCATGATAATGCTCCTTGGAGAGTTCTTTTGGAAACTTCAAGCAATACTTGTTTTTGTTTATGTGGGCTCACACCATATTCTTTCAAAAGTATTGGCAATTGATCATCTCTTAAAAATTTCATCGTTTCTATAGAAGATGCCACAAACTCTAAATCAATTGAAAATTCCGTTGCAAGAGTTGTTATGTCATCGATATCTACCCTAGACAAAGCTTTTCCATAAAGAGAAAGTTGATGCTCAACCATTTGTTTTTCCCCTTTTGCAAAAGTTATATCATAAGCTGGTGTAGCTCTGTATTTAAAATCGCTATCACACATAAAGGAGAAATTTCTGCTATGGTCATCCTGATTTACAAACATATAATTAAAAATCATTTGCAAAAAAAGTTGTTTTAGACTATTAATGGCACCTAATTTTACAGCAGTTCTAAGCAAATCTTCATACCCTATCGTTCTTGGTATATTGTAATCTATGTGCAAAAGTCCTGCAAGTGAATGGACATGGTACCTTTTTCCATTTGGTTCGATATCAAATCTTTTTGTCACAAAATGATGCTTTCCATCAGTCTCTATCAAATAACAATCCATCATATCAATACCACTTCTTTTGGCGAGTAAATGATAAATATACTCTAGTTTGGAGTACGTTGATTTATTTTCATCATTATTTGCAGTGTCATCATACTTTATAATTGCATGGATAAACCCATCTTTTAATGGTTTTGTTCTATCTCCTAAAAAAACTTCTTTTGACTCAAGATTGATAGCACCTACAGCTTTACTTCTAGCACCCCCTACAAAAGAGTGAGCACTTATCAAAAATGCATCTTGCAAAGAGTGATAATCACCACCTTTTTTAAGCTCTTTTGCCTTTTCAAACATCGATTTTAATTCTAAAGTATGTTCAATACTATTCTCTTTTTCTAAAGATGGTTCATAAGTGAGTGCACCCAGCCCCCTACTTCCAATAAAAAGGAGTTTATCACTCACAGTTGGATACATATTGGAAGTTTTTAAAAAGAAGTTGTCCAGTATCACATTACCAAAATTTCCAGGCAATGAATCACTAATAAATCCAGCTACTCTACTCTGATGCACCAAATGTGTTGTATCTATCTCTTTTTGGTTAGAAGCTAACATCAATGGACTTACTTTATAACACATATCATCAAGAAGTTTGAGATATATCCTATCTCCATCTTGATACATATCTGCTATATGTTTTTCAAACAGTTTAATTGAAATCTTTTGCAATTTTGCATCCTAATTCATAAATATTTGTAATTATATCATATTATTATGATTTACTACAAATATATATGTTTTAATTCAAAAATAAAGATTTTATCTCCTCATTATCCATCTTATATTTAGTTATAAATTGTTATTTTTGTATTAGAAAGTTGTTAACCAAGGGTTTTATAAGATACTAGAATGGCGGACGATATAGGATTTGAACCTATGGTGGATTGCTCCACACTACCTTTCCAAGGTAGCAAATTAAACCGCTCTTACAATCGTCCTTTTGAAGATTGGGATTATACTAATTTTTTTATTAATAGCTTATTTTGAAGCTCATTTGCAACCTCAGCTATGACATCACTCCATATTCCTAGTTTTTTTTGTCTAAAAATTTTTACAGAAGGATACCAAGGGGTGTCGGTTCTTTTTTCAAGCCATCTCCATTCACTATTACAAGGAAGCAAAAGAAAGGTTTTTTTTCTAAAAGCACCGCCAAAGTGTGCTAAAGCACTATCTATTGTGATGACCAAATCTAATGCATTAAGTATCTGTCCACTATCATAAAAATCATTTATTACTTCACTGCAGTCAAAAACATTTTCATACTCTTTTTGAATTTTCAGGAACTCTTTGTTTTCCCCGATTTGCAAACTATAAAATTCTATCTCACTCAAATCAAAAAGTGTTTTAAAAATTTCCAAAGGGATAGAACGATAGTTATCATTTTTATGTTCTTTATTCCCTTGATAAGCGAAACCTATTTTGAATTTCTTTGTATTTTGAATAATCTTATAGCTTATATTATTTTCTTCTAATACTTTTAAATAAGGGCTGTTATTTGGAATTGTTTCAAGTGTTGTTTTCAATATTCTTGGCATTGAAAGAAGGGAAACAACAAAATCAACATCATAAAGAATGTCATTATTTGTAACCACTTCGATCCCCTCAATAAGTTCAAAAACTCTTATCAACTCTTTCCTCACAGCAACATAAATAATTTTAGGATTTTGTTCTTTGATTTTTTCGATATATCGTATAAATTGAATATTATCTCCGAAGCCTTGTTCTTCTTGGATAAGAATAATTTTATCTTTTAAGCTTTCTCCATCATAAAAAGGGATTCCATAGGTTAGTTTTTTAAGTGGATTCGTCGCTTCAAATCTACTTTCATAATGTTGCCAGCCATTTAAATAATCTCCATTTCTAAGCTCAATCAACGATATAGCAAAAATACTATCAGGATAATCACTTTTGTATTCAAGCGTTTTTTTAAAATATTGATATGCTTTATCATATACCATCAGATGATTATAAACCAACCCTTTTCCATGGTATGCTTTATAATAAGTTGGCTCTAATGCAATCACTTTATCAAAATACTTTATAGCTTCATCATACTCTTCTATTGAAGATAAGGTGTTCCCAAGGTTGTAGTAGATATCGACATCTTCACTTTGTGAAAGCTCCAAAGCTCTTTTGAGACATTTGATAGTTTTATGATACTCTTTAATTTTTTTGTAGCCAATTGCTAGATTTGAATAAGCTGAAATATAGTTCTCATCCAAAGCAATAGCATTTTGAAAACTTTCAATTGCATTGTAAAACTCTTCGAGATGGAGATAGACAACCCCTAAATTAAAATATATCTTTTTATTTTTTGGTTCAAAGGGAAGTGCTTTTTTATAGAAATCAATCGCTTTTTTGTACTCTTTCTGTCCTACACTTTCACTTGCTCGTTGTATCAATTGATAAAAAGTCATGACTCTTCACTTTTAAAAATTTCTAACAACTCTTTTTTATCTATTGTGTTCGTTTTACCAAAATAAAGATTTTCTTCTAGTTGTTTAATGAAGATTTTGAGCTCCATTTTTTGTGAATAGGGGAGAAGTAAATTATAGAGTTCTTTGGCTGTTTTTGCTTTTTTTATCGCTACCTCCATTGGTCTCTCTTTTGGATTTGATTTTGTACTTTTTTTTCTCATCACAAGAAAAGTAACCAAAGCCCCAAGGATTAGCCCTCCAAAAGCATAAAAATATTTTATCTCCTCTGTCTTCTCATTTGCCGTAACCGTTTGAACTACCCCTTGTTCTAAAACTTTCGTTTGCCCCTTTTTCTTCCCCGTCACTTTTATAAAAAATGGAGCCGTAGTAATTTCAACCTCTTTTTTAGTTGTTTTATCAAAATATTTAAAAGAGATTGCTGGAATAGTAAAATCTTTATCGCTAATAATCGATATCTTTTGAGTAAATGAACCACCATAATTTCCATCTTGCAAAGTATTTGTAATCGTTGGTTTGGATGAGTAAACAACTTGCTCTGGCAAATCCAAAGTGAACTCTTCAATATCATCAATATTTCCAAGTCCTTCGATTGAAATTGTCAAATTCGTAGGGTCATTGCTTGTAGTTTGTGTTTTGTCTATAGTTGCCTTTATTGAATATTTCCCTTGCACCGTAAGTCCATCACTCAGTGGTAAAACTTTGATAACTTTATCGTTTGAAAATATTTTTACCTGTTTTTCTTCATAACTATTGATATCTCTTAAGGCTATACTTATCAACTGATTGTCGAGCTTCAAATTTCCACTTTTTTGCGGAAATATCAAAAAAGTATTTTTATATACCATATATCCATTTTCCTCTTTTGGCTCTTCTCCTTTGAGTTCTTTTACCCAAAAGTTATTTGGTTTAAATGGTTCTAGCTTTGCATCTACGATATTTATCCCCATTTTGTATTTAAAGATAATTGAAGTCACTATCGCTTCTCCAACATATACTTTGTCTCTTATTGTTTCAAGACTCAAAATCAAATCATCTTTTTCTTGAGAGACTTGAGGGGTTATTTTCTTGATACTTATAGTATTTGTCTTGGAAATCTTTCCATTTATTTTAATTGTAAAAGAGGGAATTTCAACCGATTTATTTGGCATAAACATATAATTTACAATTTTTCCTCGTGTCGTTTTTCCATTGACTACATAAATTTGTTCGCTTGTACTATTCCCAACGATAGGAAATCCAGCAACATCTTTGATATTTGGAAATTCTATATCTTCGCCAGTTGCTTTGATTTGCAAAGCTACGGTATCTCCTGCATAAAATACTTTTTTATCAACTGTTGCTACAACATTTCCAAATAAAATATTCGTTAGCAATACTATAAAAATAATTTTACCAAGGCTTGATATTTTGTTCATTTTTTTCTCCATTATTAGAAATCGGTATTACTAAAGTTTTTATCTCTCTATTTTCAAGCATTTGCGACCATTTCTTCTCTTCCAAATCGGAAAGTTCAGCTCCTTTTCTCATTTGAATTTGAGCTTTTTCTTTCTCTTTTTTCCCCTCTTTTTGTTGTTGGTTTTCATTTTTCATCGCTTCATTTTTCATTACTTCATTTTTTATAGATTCTTCGCTTCTCTCTTTTGGATTCTTATTTTGATTTTCTTGTTTTTCATTGGTACTATTTTTATCATCATTTTGATTTTTGTTTTCCTCTTTTTTCTCTTCTTTATTTTGTTCTTTGTTTTCCTCTTGATTCTTATCTCTCTTTTTTTTCAAAAGTTCAAGATTGTAGAAAGTATCCTTGTCTTTTTTAATCGTAAGTGCCTCTTTATAGCTTTTGATAGCTTCCTCTATTTTTCCAAGTTTTGCATAGCTGTTTCCAATATTGTGCAAAATCTGGTACTTCAACTGCTTCTCTTTGCTAGCTTTTGACTTTTGATACGACTTGATAGCTTTTTCATAGCTTTTTTCTTTATAAAAAAGATTTCCCATATTGTAGTTAATCTCATCTGTTTTGGCTTCTATTTTTTCATAATTATAAAGTGCTTCACTTGTTTTTCCCTCTTTTGCAAAACTATCTGCTTTATAAAGATAAAAATAATCCAAAGGTTTCGCCGTAAGGGTTAAAGATGCAAATAAAACTAAAGCTAGCAACCTCATTTTTTTCTCCTAAAGCCACTAATCGCACCCATAAAAGACAATAATCCAAGTGTCAGTGGAATATAAAACAACTCTTCATTATCATTGATAACTACATCTGCAGTTTTTTTTGCTTCCGTTTTTTCTCTAATACTCTCTAATAATTTTGTTATGTCATCATTCTGTGGCGAATATTCCAAATAAGCACCGCCTGTTTCAAAAGCCAATTGTTTGATATTTTCATTCAGTTTAGTGATAACAATATTTCCTTTGTCATCTTTCAAAACATCTCCATTATTATCAATAGCACTCCCTTTTTTTGTCCCAATCGCATAGATAAAAACTTTCATATTATTTGTTTTAGCAAATGCTATCTCATCCTCAAAACTACCGCTATCGCAACCATCAGTAAACAATAATAGGGTCTTATCTTCGCTTCCATCCAAAAGTTTTGCTGTAGATTGCAAGGCTTCTTTTGGAAGTGAACCAAACGCACTAATCGAATCCAAACTTAGATTATCAACAAGATATTTTACAGTTCCATAATCACTTGTAAGTGGTGCGATTAAATATGATTTACTACTAAATGCTATTGCTCCAATCTTTTCATCTTTTAAATTGGAAAGGAGTTGATAAAACTTATTTTTTGCAAACAAAAATCTATTTGGATAGACATCTGTTGCCAACATAGATTTGGAAATATCAAAAGCAACTACCAAAGATACAGAACTCCCAGAAACTACAATGGGCTCATTTTTTATAATCGGTCGAGAGAGTGCTATCACCAAAAATGCAAAACTAAGTATCAAAAGAATGGTATTTAATTTTGCTTGATTTTTTCCAATAATGATTTTTTTCAACATTGCTGGCGAAAAATAGTTATTATAATTCTTCTCTTTTCCTTTGATAAATACTAAAATCAAAAGTAAAAAAAGAACTAAAAAAGCGTAAGGATTGTAAAAACTCATAAATTTTTCCTATTGATAAGAAGCAACATAAAAAGAAATCCAATAGCCATATTAAGCGGATATTGGTAAAGGTAAGTTTTTTTAACAAGCTGGTCTGCTTTGATTTTGCTTTTCTCTAAAGTATTGATTTGTGTATAAATATTTTCCAATTCCTCTTTGCTAGAAGCTTGATAAAATTTTCCTTTTGTTTCATCTGCTATTTGTCGCAAGCTATTTGGATCAAAATCTCCCGTAATCCCAACTCCCACAGTATAGACTCTTATCCCATATTTTTTTGCCACACTGATAGCAACTTCTAAAGGAATTGTGTTTGCATTATCCATCCCATCCGTAAGAAGTATTGCAATTTTATTTTTTGAAATACTCCCTTTAAAAAGGTTACTACTAAGATAAAGTGCCTCATAGAGTGCAGTTTGTTTTTGCCCTGCGATTCCAATTTCAAGAAGATTTAAAAGATAATTGAAAGTTGCTTTATCGTAAGTCAGTGGCACAGCAACATACGCAAAATCGGCAAATACACTTAAAGCCAATCTATCAGTTGGTCTATTTTGAACAAAGTCTGTCAATATCTCTTTTGCGATACCAAATTTATTGTTTTCGCTCATACTGCCACTTGCATCGACAATCAGAGAGATTTCATACCCATCTTTTTCATTTGTAATCACATCATCTTTTTGAACTGGATTTGCCAATGCTACAATCAAAAAAAAGAAAACCAAAAATCGTAAAATTTTAATAATATTCCCTTGATTTTTTGTGGCTGTTTTTAGCATCATCATATTTGAAAAATAGATACTTTGTGCTTTTTCTTTACAATAATAAACACAAAAAGGATATACAATCAATCCCAATAAAACATAAGGAAATAAAAACGATACACCATAAAAACTCATCGTATCCTCACTTTTATATAATCTCTCATTTGCTCTTTAAGCTCATCATCTATTTTTGGAATATCTTTTTTATATTTATAAGTTTCTAATTGTCTTAAAATTCTTAAAAACTCATCATTAAAATGTTCTTCGACAGTTATATATCCATGCTTTGTAAATTCATATGCTATTTGTTTATCTTCCAAAGTATCAAAATCAAATGACTTAAGGTACAAAACCGAAACTTTTCTTGCATCAATTTTTTTCTTTTTTTTAAAAAACTTGTATGCCAAAAATAACAATCCTAAAAATATCAAAATGAAAACAACAAGTAACAAACTATGAACTAAAACACTATTAACAATCTCTGCATCTGGTTTCAGCCCTTTTAATTCTTCTAATTCGTTCATTCTCTTCGTCTCACTCTTTTTGTCTCATTCTCTCACAAGTTGTGATAATTTTGATACAACATCATCATCTGTGTAAATTTTTTTGTATCTGATTTTGAGCTTATGAAACATATCAAATAAATTCATATCGTGTTGGTGAATAAGTTCCTCATATTTTTTGATACTCCCCTCGTCTAAGAATATATTTTCACTTTGCAGACTTATTGTATCTTTTATGTTAAATTCCCCTAAAAGTTTTAAATCTTCTTCAAATCTATCTCTGACGATAACTGCATAAATCTCATGTTTTGCACTTAAAAACCTAAGACTCGGCATCTCTAAAAAGTCACCAATGAGAAAAATAATAGATTTTCGTTTTATATTTCCTATGAGATAAGTTTCTAATTTTTTAAAATCTATATTTTTTCCTAAAGGATTGAGCAAATTTGCAGTTTGAATATCTCTTTCGATGATGATTTTATTTTTCGAGAGATGATGAATAGCTTCAACTTTATCACTAAAAAAAAGAGTCGAAACTAAGTCTTTTTTACTAAATGCTGAATAAGAAAGGCTGGAAAGAATATCTCTCATTGTCTCTTTTTTGGGTCTATGACTTCCAAAATAAATACCACCACTGACTAAAAATACAAATACAAAATTGAGTCTTTTGTCTTCATTGAAAACATTAACGCAAGGGGTTCCCATTCTAGCGGTTACTTTCCAATTAAGATGTCTAATATCATCACTCGCGTTGTATTCCCTTAGCTCTCTAAAATCCAGTCCATTTCCACCAAAAATAGAATTATGCTCCCCACTCAAATGGGAAAAAAGTCTTTTTTTAGTCTGAAGTTGCAGATTATTTTGATATGCCTTGCTTTTTACTATTTTGTTCATTAAGGTTTAGGGAGTTTCTCTATAATTTTTTGGATGATATCATCAGTTGTAATCTCATTTGCAACCGCTTGATAATTCAAAATAATTCTATGACGAAGGACTAAAAAAGCAACTTTTGAAATATCAAAGGGTGTCACAAAATCTTTTCCTTCCATAAAAGCATATGCTTTTGAAGCTTTATAGAGGTCAATACTAGCCCTTGGACTTGCCCCAAAATCTATATATTGCTTGAGTTCTGGAAGTCCATACAATTCTGGATTTCTTGTCGCAAAGATGATTTGGAGGATATATCGTGAGAGTTCATCGTCAATATGAATGTCTTTTATTTTTTGTTTGATACTCATAAAGTCATCAAAACTCATCACTTTGTGTATCGTTTCAAATCCTTTTTTAGCGACTCTTTGCACTATTTCAAATTCCTCTTCTATAGTGTTGTACGAAACTTTGATTTTAAACATAAATCTATCAAGCGAAGCTTCTGGAAGCTCATAAGTTCCCTCTTGCTCGACTGGATTTGCGGTTGCTAGCACCATAAAAGGGTATGGGAGCTTAAAGGAATCATCGCCAATCGTAACTTGCTTTTCCGCCATCGCTTCAAGTAAAGCTGATTGTACTTTTGCCCCTGCTCTATTTATCTCATCCGCTAAAAGAAGATTTGTAAAAATAGGTCCATGTTTTATTTTGAAATCGTTATTCTTTAAATCTAGTATTTCACTCCCCGTGATATCGCTAGGAAGCAAATCGGGAGTAAATTGAACTCTTTTGAAAGCAAAACCCAAAGCTTTTGCAAGAGAATTAATAGCTGTAGTTTTAGCAAGCCCAGGCATCCCCTCAACAAAAATATGCCCATCACTTAAAAGTGCCATAATCATTCCGTTAATAAGCTCATCTTGCCCAACAATAACTTTTTTAATCTCATTTTTTATAATTTCTATCATATTTACCTCAAATCAAATTTATACTATTTGAATTATTATAACAAACGAAACTAAATGAAATCTTCATATTCAAATTTTAGCATCCTTAATCTGAGATAATGTTACTAATTTATTGTTAAGTCTTTTTTGGCTAACATCGCAAACTTTTATAAGCTGAAGGGCAATATAGAGCTTGACCCTTCACAAATAAAATACAAAAATACAAAACCAAAAGGGACCAAAATGAAAAAAGATATACATCCAAACTATAAAGTTTGTCAAGTAAGTTGTGCTTGTGGTAATGCATTTGAAACAAAATCAAATGTGGAAAAAATGAGAATAGATATTTGCAATGCTTGTCATCCATTCTTTACAGGTGAGCAAAAAATCGTAGATGCCGCTGGAAGAGTTGAAAAATTCAACGCTAAATACGCTCAAAAGTAATTAACAAAAGTTAAGTGCTAACATTTGTTCCAACCCCAATAGGAAACTTAGAGGATATCTCTTTTAGGAGCTTAAAAGCCCTAAAAGATGCGGAACTTATACTCTGTGAAGACACAAGAGTCACCAAACAACTTCTCAATCTTATCAATCAAAAACTGGGCTTTCAAATCGATACAACATCAAAACAATTTTTAAGTGTCCATTCACACAATGAAGAAAAATTTACTTCAAATGAATTTATTTCCACTTTTAAAGAAAAAAATTGTGCCTATGTAAGTGATGCTGGGATGCCATGTGTAAGTGACCCAGGAGCTATTTTGGTTGAACTATGTATCAAAAACAGTATCCCTTATGATGTTATCCCAGGAGCAAATGCACTTTTAACAGCTTATGCTATGAGTGGATTTAATCAAAAAGAGTTTTTATTTTATGGATTTTTACCCCATAAAGCTGGAAATAGAAAATCACCACTGAGTGAACTTATGAATAGCCAATACCTTACTATTTTGTATGAATCACCACATAGAATCATCCAACTACTAGAAGAGATACACGCACTCAATCCAGATAAAGAGGTTTTTTTGGTAAAAGAACTTACAAAGATGTATCAAAAATCGTTCAAAGGGAAAATTTCTGATATTGTAGAAACATTTAAAAGTGTTGATACGAGGGGTGAATGGGTTGTGATACTTGGAAGTGTCGAAAAGAAAGAGGGGGAAACGCTTACTCTTGAGGATATTAAAGAGTTAAGCCTTCCACCAAAACAAAAAGCAAAACTCCTAGCCAAAATGACAGGAAAAAATATCAAAGAAATATACGAAACTCTTCAATAAAAAATTCTTTTTGAGTCTCTCGTTTCTCCTCTTTGCCTAATCTCTATTTGATATAACTACAACAATAATCTGTTACTGTTTTGATTTTTAGGTCAAATGATGAGTTTGCAGGAACACTGAAAGTTTCTGGCGTATTTAAAGTTTTCCACTCTTCATTTGGAAGTTTTATCTCTAATTCTCCACTCATAATCTCCATAATTTCAGCCCCAGCTGTCCCAAATGTATAATCTCCAGGTAACATAATCCCTAAAGTTTGTACTGTTCCATCTTCTAAAGTTATCGCTCTACTTGTCACTTTTCCATCATAATAGATATTTGCTTCTTTTTTTACTGTAACATTTTTAATTTCGCTCATTTATTTTTTCCTTTTTTATTTTATTTTATACCAAATACAATAAAAAGTAGTATTCAATTCCAGTCACTGCGAGGTATGTGAAAGTCGTCAAAAAAGTAAACTGCTTTACTTTTTTAGACTTGGAACCAAAAGCGATGTGCTTTAGCACCGCTGGAGGTAGTCCAAGAAGCCGACTTTGTGGATTGCTTCGTGCCTCGCAATGACCAAATTTAACATATTACTATCTTTTTTAAATGGTATTACATTCAATCTACGAACTTTTCAACCATAAAAAAACCTCGAAAAATCGAGGTTTTAAAATCTTTAAAATAATGACTTAGACTAAACTCTAGCTGCTTCTCTTCTTTGTAAATAATCCCAATCTCTATCAACTCTTTTTTGCCACTCAGTGATTACATGCTCATTTTCTGGTTTAAATAAGTGTTTAAATCTTCCTTGAGCTCCCAAATAATCTCTTACTGGAACGATATTTTTAGGTCTATATGTGATATTTAATTCTCTTCCACCTATGATTTCATAAAGTGGAAAAACTAAAGAATCAGTAGCCAAATCAGAAACTTCAATCGTTTGGTGTTCTAAGAATTTCCACTCAGTTGTACAAGCAGACATAGCATTGATATAAACAGGACCTTCGGTGTCAAATCCTCTTTGGATTTTTTTAACCATATCTTTCCATTTATTTGGAGCAATTTGAGCAACATAAGGGGCACCGTGAGCTGCCATAATTTGCATCATATCTTTTTTGTGTTTTTTCTCGCCATAAGAATGACTTCCCGCAGGACTTGTAGTTGCACTTGCACCAATTGGAGTAGATGAACTTCTTTGTCCGCCTGTATTTGCATAAACTTCATTGTCAAGGCAAACATACATCATATTGTGTCCTCTTTCAAAACATCCACTTATCCATTGGAAACCAATATCATAAGTTGAACCATCTCCGCCAAAAGCTACAAATTTAGGTTCAGGAGTATTTGGATCAATTCTCCCTTTTTTTCTTAATGCTTTATTTGCAGCTTCAGCACCTGCAACTGCTGTTGAACTATTTTCAAATCCAATATGAATCCAAGAACTATCCCAACTTGTGTGTGGATAAATAGCCGTACAAACTTCAAGACAACCTGTACTTGAAGCTATTACCATATTGTCATTTGTAGCATTTAATACTTCTCTGACAATGATAGAGTGAGCACATCCTGGACAAAGAACATGGGCACCTTCAAATCTTTCAGCAGCAGTTGAAAATGCTTTTAGATTTTTGATTTCTTTATTTCCTTGTGGTAAACAACCACCATTTATACTACAGCTCATAATTATGCCTCCACACTATAATATTTTAATTCAGGTCCTCGAACCCCGATAAATCTTTGGACTGAACCATTTAATTTACCATTAGCAACTTCGTCTAGTGCATAATTAAATATACCTTTTAGATTTTCAATATTAATATCTCTCCCACCAAGCCCATAAATAAGATTTGACAAAAGAGGTCTCGCTGATGTATTAAATAGTGCAGCCGCAATATCGTTATAAATAAGACCAGTTTGTCCACCAGGAGCCGATCTGTCCATACAAATAACAGCTTTTGCATTTTTCAAAATTTTTGCAAAAGTATCAAATTGAGTTGGTCTGAATACACGAGGTAAAACAACTCCAACTTTTTTCCCTTCTGCCCTTAACTTATCAACAGCCATTTGAGCAGTTTGATATGTTGTTCCTAGACAAACCATTACAACATCGGCATCTTCAACCAAATATGTTTCTATCATATTATATTTTCTACCGCTGATAGTTGCATACTCTTCAAATACTTCTTCGATAACTTTAACAGAATTCATCATTGCATCGTGTTGTTTTGCTTTATGCTCAAAATGCCAATCTGACTCTGTTTGAACCCCGTGTGTTACAGGTTTATCAAAATTTAAAAGTGAATTTACTTCTTGATAATCTCCAACGAAATTATAAGCAACTTCATCACTAAGTGGTCTTACATTTTGAGCTTTATGTGAAGTCAAAAATCCATCATGATTTACAATAACTGGAAGTCTCACACTTTTATGTTCAGCCATTCTAAAAGCACAAAGCACTAAGTCATAAGATTCCTCAGGTGTACAAGCATCAATTGAAATCCAACCACTTTGATTTGCGAGATACATATCAGAATGATCTCCATTTACATTGAGTGGTGCAGCCAATGCCCTATTTACCAAACAAAGCACTATTGGCATTCTCATACCAGAAGCTTGATACAAAGTTTCAACCATAAGTGCCAAACCTTGAGAAGATGTAGCAGTTGCAGCCCTTGCTCCTGCTGCAGCTGCTCCGATGCACCCTGACATCGCAGCATGTTCGGATTCAACCATTACAAACTCACCATCAATATATCCATTTGCATGGTGCATTGCATATCCCTCAACAGTACCAGTAGATGGTGTTATAGGATAAGCAGCAACTACATCAACACTTGCTTGTCTTAAAGCATGAGAGTTCGCAAGATTTCCATCCCAAACTTCAACTTTATTTAATTCCATTGTTCTTTTATTTCTAAACATTAGTTATTCACCTTTCTCGTTCTCATTTTTAGTAGGCCACTTCGTTAGTGCATCTTCATTTTTATCATTTTCGCTAAACATCAATAATGATTTTGGATTTGTTGGGCAAACCTCAACGCAAATTCCACACCCCTTACAATGATCATAATCGATTCCAACCATCTCTTTATTTCTTGAAATAATAGAGCTATCAGGACAATATAACCAACAATTTTGACAATCTATACACAAATCAACATTCCAAACTGGCTTTATAACTCTCCAATCTCCAACATATTTATTCATCGAATTTGTTTCAGCATATTGTCTATTTTCAGGCTGTAAATTTACCACCGTATAGTCAATTGCATTTTCGAAAGAAAAACAAGCTGCCCCTGGCACCAATTCATTCCAACCCATATCCCAAATAGATTTTTGAGCTGTCACACCACCTAGAGTTGGCACAACTCTAGTGGATAAGTCTTTTTCTTTTGCCATATTATTTTCTCCTACTTAACTTCGTCATATGCTCGTTGGATTGCCAACATATTCGCTTCTTTTATTTTTTCTGGTAATTTTCCGAGTGTTTTTTTCATCGCTATTTTAAAATCTTCAATGTCAAGCATCCCAGATAATTTTATAAATGCCCCCAAAGCAGGAGTATTCGGAATTGGTCTTCCAATAGTTTCTTTTGCGATTTTTAAACAATCCAAGATAAATACACTCTCCTCTTTCCCTTGTAATGCTGGAATCAAACTTATTAATTCATCTTTATCTGTTAAATGTGTTGTGATAATATATTTTGTATTTTCACCGCAATCAAGTGTAATATTGTCCGTATAAGCCAGAGCTGGGTCAATAACAAACACATAGTCAGGACACATATATCTTTCATGATTTAATATTGGCTTATCGTCAATTCTATTGTAAGCGGTCATGGCAGCACCTCTTTTTGCAGAACCATAAAATGAAAAAGCTTGTACTTCCTTACCAGTTTCAGCAGCAACTGAAGCTAATCCCTTTGCCCCAGTTACAGCACCTTGACCGGCTCTACTATGCCATCTAATTTCTAGCATTTTTTCTCCTTAATTTAAATAAATCTATAGAATAAATTAAAAATCTATACTTTAGAGCCACTTGCAAATTCAAACAAATGATTATAAACAGTTTCAATCATCATCTTTCCCCTTTAAAAATAACCATTTACAGGGAGTAAATAGTGATTTTTAAAGTGAAAATCTAATAATTGCTACTATTCATACTCAAAATCTTTGA
>CAMCYD010000028.1 GCA_945883785.1 Helicobacter pylori PMSS1 | reverse complement strand
CATCATTTTGACTGAATTTATCGAAAATGACTGTTGTTTTGGAATTTAGAAGAGAAAAATGTTGTTCGAATTTCTTGGGGTATTATAGACCCACTTTCATCATAGATTTTTCTTAAAGCTCTATCCTTAAATATTACTTCAATATTTTTAACATCTCCATTGTGATGAATAATAGCATTAAATCTTATATAATCTTGATTTTCCTCAATAATCATCGTTTCTCGCTCAACATTAACTTCCAACATCTATTTCTCCTACATATTGTAAATTTCTAATTCTTTTGTAACTCTATTATCAGTAATAAAAGGCTGTTTTATGATGCTTTGAATATATGCTATATCTAAACTATTTTCTATTGCACCATAAAGAAGATGCATCATATACCAGTCATAAGGTTTTAGTGATGAGTCAGTATATTTTTCTTGATTTTTAACATAATATGTCTTTGCTGAAATTACCCTACTACTATCTAGGACAATTTCAATTTCTTTTCTTTCATATCCAGAGCCTTTTCCTTCAACTTTGTCAAGTTTATCCAAATCTTTTGCATCAATTTCATAAAGTACACCCCATACAATATCATCATTATTTTGAGTTTCTAGAATATCACATTTACTGGAACCATCTTTGCTAATTTTGTGAAATTTAAGTTGATGTTTTGGAAGTTTACCTTTGCTTATTACGATTGCTGACTGTATTCTGTCTTTTAATCTTTTACTTGACATATTTGAACCGTATGAAAAATAGTACATTCTCAACCTTCCGTATTTTCTATAATTTTATCTATTTTTGTTCGACAATTCTTCCATAAGCCAGAGTCCCATGGCTCAGTAATAAGATTACACATATACTCTTCTAATGACTTTTTTAAATTTTCCATAAATTCATTAGCATTAACTTCTTTTTTATCATATGAGCTTGAAGTATCTTTTTTTCTATTGATTTTCCATCCATTTGTCGTTTCACCTTGATGTAATATGCCACAACGAATATTTTTATATATTTCGTCACCCTTCGTATTAAATTCTTGAAAATTATGATTTTCTGTGAAAAAATCTTTAAATAGTTTAGCGGATAGGTTTTTTGAATCTCCAAGTCCCTGTTTGAACGATTCTAAAGTCTCAATGAGTAAACAAGAACTAGCCATCATTGAAAAACCATTTTTGTACTCATTTTTGTAAATACTGTTGTTAAATTCAAAAGGTTTTATATATCTACTATAAAGCCTTTTGTAAATAAATTCTGCAATTGCTTTCTGGTCTTTACTATCTACAAATTTATTATACTCTTTGACTGTTATATTTTTTTTCTTATCTACATCATTATACAAAACTACATTGTTATTTAACATTTGAAATCCTTTTTGTTATTTTTCAGACTACTCATCCTAAATATAATTTATACTGAGTTGATTTTTCCATAACCTAATTCAGTTTTGCATTTTATATTTTTAAACAACATATATCTCTAAATTTAAATTGTATATCATTTCTAATCAATACTAAAATTAAAAATCATATGTTAATGGACAAAGGTCATACGATTTAACATTTAATGTATATGTGCTACCAAGTACATTATAAAAACACATTTTATTCATACCACTTACTCTTTCTCCAGATAAAAAACCTGTCGTTGCTTGTGCTGAAATACTTAGTAGCATCATTGCTCCAAGTCCTAAGATTATTTTTTTCATTTTCATTTTTCCTTTTTAATTAATTTGAAGTGTTTTTCCTACAACTCTTTTACAGTTTTTAATAATCTTTAACAGTAATAGGACTAAGTTTCACACCTTCTTTTTTTCGCTTTTTATTCATTTGATTTAAATCATAACAATACAAACTGAACTCTTTTTTTATCCCATTTGTAAATTCAACATCCATATGACCAGCGAAGAATTCTATCCCTTCAAAATTTTCTGATTTATTATATAAAAGTAAAGACTCGTTACCTAATTCAGTAATGGCAACAAAAACAGTATAGTCATATTTATTATTGTATGCTGCTTTTTTATAAACTGTTCCATTGCTACTTCTTAAACTTTCAAATTTATTTTTTGCTAATTGGATACCTATTCGATTGTCTTCTTTTGATCTACATTCTATAATCTGAGCATTTAAATTTAAACTTATGAGGATTAGAATCAGTATTTTTATTGAATTTTTCATATCTATTAGTATTTTAAACCTAATTTTGCAAAATCTGCATTTGTCATATTCCTCATTTTATCTCCATTGTTGAGTTAGTAAATCGCATAGAGAATTCCTTGTTAATAAATTTAATTTTGATTTTCTATTACTTCAAATTGTATCTTTTTTTAATACTATTTGTTATTGCTTCCATAACACTATCAGGAATTATATCGTGCCATTCTTCTGAATTATTGTTTGAATTAATTGATGAACCAGTGCAAGTATAATAAACTGAGACATTGCCTTTTGATTTCATACTGCCATAATTGATAGTTTCTAAGGTTGTATAATAACCGAAATTATCAAAATTGTAATATTTATTAAAATCTTTGATGTAATCATCTTTTACCTTTTGAGACACTAATCTTTTTATCCAAACTTTGATAGTTTTATTTTTTTTGTCAATTTGTATAGTTTTTGAATCAGCTAAAATTGAAGGAAAATCTTCTGCTAAAGCAACTTCAAAATACCTTTTGTCATTTATAAATGATATTTCACTTTCGCTACATACAGGCATCTTAGCTTTTAAAGTTGGAAGATGTTCACAAGACCAATTATGACCTATACCACAAGCTTTGTCATAATACTCTAATGCTTTATTAAGATTCCTACCTACAAACATGCCATCTTCATAGTAGGCTCCAATCATTGCACATCCTCTTTCATCACCACTATCACAAGATTTATTCGTAAGATTCCAAGTTTTTTTATAATCTTTCTTTTCGAAAGCTACTTGACCTTCTGCATAATAATCTCCATAACAAATACCTGATAACAAAGCAACTGCTAATAAATTTCCTAAAAATTTCTTCATTCTATATTTTTCCTAAATTATTATTATTATTTTTTAGTATGGCACAAATACTCACACATCAAGTAGTTCATATCAAACGACTTGAAATTTTATGAGTAAAAAATAATACTCTTTTAATGTAATTTTTGTGTAACATTTCGCCATTTTTTTAGTTTTCTTTGAAAATTGTACCAATTATTTATTAAAAAATACTCTTCTATCACCGATTGATTGAACTTATTTCTTAAACTAAAATACTCGTATATATAAGATTAGGAAGTAAATAGATTGGAATACAACGATATAGAAAATTTGAAAGAGGAAGATATAAAAGAATTTTATCGCCAAATTGGTGTCAATGTCGCAAATATCAGAAAATCAAAAAACATATCCCAACTAGAACTTTCTCAAATGCTCGGGCATAAATCCTCATCGCAAGTAGCAGGAAGTGAGATTTGCTACAAAAACTACCACTTCAATCTGGAACAACTCTATAAAATTTGCTATGTCTTAAAAGTTGATTTGTGTGATTTGCTAGGGTGTCGTACAAATTTTATAGCTTAGTGTATTTAGTTTTCGCTAATAGCATAATAATTATACTGAATATTCACTTTTTGCCTTACAATCCATATCTATTTGTTGCCACATATCATCACTAGATACTGTTTGCATTGTGCCATTTTTGTATTGTTCAACAGCATCAGCTACTCTTTTTTTTGCCTCTTGTGTGCTGATAGATGGATAACCATCATCAAACATATCGTACAAGGTTTCATTAAATTTCTCTTGGATATTTACACCACTTTTGATGAGTTTGTCATAAAGATTGTCTTGAATCTGTAAATGTATTGTTTGCAAAATATTGTCCTTTTTGTGCCTCAAATTGTATCGCACATATTTTAAATCTCAAAATATTTTAATAAGTTTAAGCTATTTGGCTCTTAAAAGAGGGTGATAATATTATTTATACACATCTTTTCGATGTGATACCCTCAGCACCAAGATTACCAACTTGTCGTTTTGTTTTTCATAAATAACTCGATAAGTTCGTAATTTGAGACGATATAAGCCCTTAAATTCACCTTGTAGTGCTTTTATTTTTGTAAGCTTTATCAACTCTTTTTCATATGCATCATCAAAATTATTAATAAAAATTTCCAACTCATCTAAAATAAAATTTCTTACAGTTTTATCAAGAGAAAGAATATCTTTAGAAGCTTTTTTATCGAATGTAAGACTATATTTGATCATTTGATAGTTTTCTCATTTCATCAAATGTGATAATTTCATTTTTCTCAAGACTTCTTTTTTTAGCTATTTGTAAATCAAGATGATCAAAATAAAACTCCAACGCTTGAGATATGATAGCACTTTTGTTTTGGTTGAATTCTTTTGCAAATTCAGTTACATCATCGACCAAGTTTTGTGGCATAGAAACCAACATTTTTGTATTTTTTACTGCTAACATTGTAATCCCCCTTGCAGAATAATAAAAAAGTATATCCATATAGATATAAGCTTTTCATTAAAAAAGATTTCCTATATAGTTTTTAGATATGGTTATCTATTGAAATTCTATAGCTTAGTGTATTTGGTTTTCACTAATAGCATAATAAATCTGCCCCAAACTTATCCCTCCATCATTTGTAGGTGTTCTTTGGTTGTGGTGGTATTTGATATTTTCATCTTTTAGTTTTTTTATTACAAGCTCAAGAAGTGTTTTATTTTGAAAAACTCCACCACTTAAAATCACTTCAAGTTGTTCTTTTTGAGCGATTTTTATAACGATATCTACAAGTGTATTGATAAATTTTGAGATGAGGTTTGTATCAAAAAAGTCAAATTTTATATCGATAATATTATTTTCTAAACTATAAGGGAAACTTTCCTTTATATTTTTATCGTAAGCCATTTCACACAAAAGTCCAGCTTCCCCTTCATAGCTTTGAAAATGACTAAGATTTGCCAAACTTGCCACTCCATCAAACAATCTTCCAACGGAACTTGTAAGTGGAGCATTGAGATTTTTTTCATAGCTTTGATGGAGCAGTTTGATTTCATTTTTGGTAAAAGTTTGTAGGAGTGGCAAATCAAAAGTTGTGATTTCATCTAAACTATATCTTGAAAATAACATACTTAAAGCAACTCTTCGTGGTTCTTTTATCGCTTTTTCTCCCCCTAAAAGTTTGATGTGTTTGAAGCGATATTTTCGCATCTCTCCTACAAAAACTTCTCCACCCCAAATAGTTCCATCCTCTCCATAACCAGTTCCATCAAAACTAAAACCTAGATAATCGCCCCTTAGTCCAAATTCAGCTTTGACACTATAAATATGAGCGAGATGATGTTGCACCTCTACAACTTTTAACTTTTCATTTTTAACTTTTAATTCGTTCGCCCATTTGGTTGTTTGATAGTTTGGATGTTTATCACAAACGACAATATCGGGCTTGAAATCATAAAATCTTTCAAATGTCTCTATCGTTCTTGTAAAATACTCAAAAGCTTTCAAACTATCCAAATCACCAATATGAGGCGATATGATAATTTTATCAAGAAAAGCGATAGCGATGGTGTTTTTACCACTTCCACCAACAGCTAAAATCTTGTGCGAAAGCTTATATGGAAGATTGATAACTTTAGGGGCATATCCTCGTCCGAGCCTTAAAATTTGGATTCGTTCATCAATCACTTGCACTAAACTATCATCGACTCCATTTACAATATCACGGTTAAAATCTACTATAAAATCAACAAATGGAAGTAGTTTTGTTATATTTCCACTTTTGGTAATAATTGGCTCATCGCCAAGATTTGCACTTGTTGCTATGATAGGGTTTTGCAGATATTCAAAAAGTAAATGATGAAGGGGGGAATATGCTAGGAAACAGCCAATTTTGGAGATGTTTGGAGCAACTTGATTACTAATATCGAATGTTGAATTTTTAATTTTTAATTTTTCAAGGATAACGATTGGGGCTTCTTTTGAAGTTAAAATTTCCTCTTCTTTTTTGGAAATTTTTGCAAATTGTTTTATTTGTTCAAGATTTTTGCACATCAAAGCAAAAGGTTTAGTATGGCGATTTTTATACATTCTTAAATTTTCTATTGTTCTATCATTTTGACTATCACAAATCAAATGAAACCCGCCAATCCCTTTGATAGCTCCTATTTTTCCAGCTTTGATAAATTCTGCAGTCGTTTTTAGTAATTCATCATTTACGATAAAACATTTAAGATTATTATCCCAAAGAGATAATTTTGGTCCGCAATTACTACACGAAATTGGCTGAGCATGGTATCTTCTGTCAAGTGGATTTTGATACTCCTCTTTGCAACTTTCACACATCATAAAATCACTCATTGAGGTGTTTTTTCTATCGTAAGGGACGGTTTTTATTATTGAATATCTAGGTCCACAATTTGTACAGTTTGTAGCAAAATAGTTGTGATATTTCCCACCACTTTTGATATCCTCCAAACACTCCGTACAAACCGCAATATCAGGGGAGATAAGTGTTGTTTTCCCCATATTTGCATCATTAATACTTTCAATGATACAAAAAGTTGTTTCATCTTTAAGTGGTATGGGGTGCTTTTCAAAACTATCAATATGGGCAAGTGGAGGAAGTTCCTCTAAAAAAGTTTCATCAAAAAGTTCAATATCTTTCACTTTCCCTTGTAGCTCGATTGTTACACCATTTGAATCATTAAATACAAAACCACTCAAATTAAATCTGGTAGCAAGTTGATAAATATACGGGCGAAATCCAACCCCTTGAACCACCCCTTTTACTTGATATTTTACCCTTAGCATTTGACTCCTTCAAGTGTGAGCAAAAACTCTTTTCGCCAAATCCCATCACTGTATCCACCAATCTTTCCATCACTGCTTATAACCCTATGGCATGGGATAATTATAGAGATGGGATTTTTTCCATTTGCATTGGCAACTGCTCTATAAGCTTTTGGATTTCCCAAAAGTTTTGCTTCCTCTTTGTAGGAAAGCGTTTTTCCAAATCCAGTCTTACATAAAATATTCCAAACATCTTTTTGAAAAGGTGTTCCATACGGTGCTAGTGGCATTGTAAATTTCTTTCTTGTACCCAAAAAATACTCATCAAGTTGCTTTTTTGTTTCGCTTAGCATTTCATTTTCATTTTGAGTTATTTGTGTAGTGTCATCAAAAAAATCAAGACAAAAAAGTGCTTCATTAGTTGCTTGTGCCATAAGATTTCCCAAAGGACTCGGAATGATAATTTGGAAAGTTTTAGTATTTTTGCTAATCATTTTTGTATTAAATTATTAAACATTTTTTGATATATATTTCTCTACAAACTCTTGACTAGAAACTGTTTGAATATCTTTTGAATAAAATGCTTTATCATTTGTTATTATCAATTCACACTCATATTTTTTAGCCAAAAGATACTGTAAATTATCTTCTAAGTCATTGTTTTCTATTCGTAAGGCTTTTTCAATCATGTTATTGTCGGCTCCAACTACTGTAAATAAAAGATTGATAAGTTTCAAAAAATCCCGCAAATCTTTCACTTGTTTTTTTGCTATATAGTCTATATTTAAAATTGTTATATCTGCGATGATTCCCTCAAAAATTCTTTTTTCAATCGCATTAAAAATCAACAGTGCCTTATCGAAATAGTCTCTTTTGAGTATCAGATCAAGAAAAATATTTGTATCAATAAAAATCTTCATTTTACTATCTCATTATATTTTGGATCATCAAATTGAAATCCATTGTCAAGAATCCCTACAAATTTGTTAAAACCACCATCGCTTAAGCTTTCTTTTGAACTAGCTTGTCTTATAAGTTTTTCATAGTCACCATAAGGGACGATAACTGCTTTTCTTCTTCGCGCTTTTTTATCTACGACAAAAACAGTCTGTGTCAATAATTTTGTAAATTGAGCCTGTGCTTGTGAAATCCCTAGCTCTAACATACTTATCTCCTTATATTTATCTATGTAGATTGTATAGTGTATATATTTATATTAAGATTAAATAAGAGGCTTATTGTAGAGCCTATAATTTTCGTGTGGTTTGTTTTGGAATAGTGTTATTTTGATTATGGTATGTGTCCCCAAGTAACAACTTGGGGACGAGGGAGACTTTTCATTGAAATAGGTTTGAATAATTATTTTGATCACTCATTTTTATTATTTATATTTAAGATAATTCATCATATCTCTAGTTTGTTGGTTTGTGTCATTGGTTGCATCTCGTAGCGATTGTCTTAATCTATCAGAAGATCTTTGATCCATTTCTTGTTGCCTGAAATAGTTGTCTGCTTGTTGCTGGTCTATAGGTTTAATGATTAAACCTGTTTCTACTCCATCCTGTAAGCATTTTAACGAATCTGGATCATTCTGATAATATCTATATTGTGAACAATCTCCAGGATTCCAATACATTTTACCATTATGTCCAGCTGTCATCATGCCCTTACTTGAGCAACCGCTAAAGCCAAAAATTAATAAATAAAAACTCATAGCAAAAATTGTCTTTTTCATCATTATTAATCCCCATCTTTTGCTATCATTTCTTTGTTAAAATAATTATAATGAACCTCATCATTCACAAACCATGCACAATTTATACCTTCTGCATCAATACTTTCTATAGTCATTGATGGGCTACCCGACTTCAATCTTACTACATCACCGACTTCAAATTCTTCCATTTCTTCTCCTTTTTCATTTTGACCAAAATATATCACTAATGACCTTTGTTAATACTTACAATTTGACTAAATATTCTCATTATGACCAAAGGATTTTCATTGGATGTGTACGAAAAAATAAACTATCTTTTGACTGAAAAAAATATGACAAAAAAACAATTTGCAGATAAACTCATAGAACTTTCACCAAAATTAAAATCAACTGGAGAAATACCATCAAGTCAAACTATTTTAGGGTATTTGTATGGGAAAAGAGAAATAAAAATCGAACTTATCCCCTATATCGCAGAAGTTTTAGGAGTGTCAGAACAAGAGCTTTTTAGTTTTGATTTGGAGTATTCGTCCAACTTCAACTACCGCCAATCAAAAGAGGTGCGGGAGTTGATGCACAATCTTCAATATGCTCCAAATACAGTTATTCAAAACTTCAAAGAACAATTGGTAAAATACAAAACTCTTCATGATGAGAGTTTGAGAAAGTTTTGAGACTAGATAACCCCATCAAAAGCGATAGAACTACTAAAGTATGGATTTGATAGTTGAAATTTGCTTAAAATCCTACTATACATCACACTATTTTGGAACATATCTCCAAGCATAACAAAATTATCAATTTTAAATTTTAATTTTAATTGGTTCAAGTTTGAAATAGTCATATCTGCAAAACTTTCCATTATTGAATAAGCAAGATAATTTTTGTCAGTTCCTGCTAACTTAAAGCTTATGATTGAGCCTAAAAGCGATGGGTAGTCGAGTCCATTTTCATTGAAAAACATATCAATTTTAAGTCCACCATTTCCTCTAAATAAAGAAGCAGTATCACTTAGAGATTCAAAACTCAACTGTTCAAGCTCCAAAATATTACAAATCATCTCAAAAATATTAAGACTATTTTGCATTTGCAATTTTTGTGATATATCTGGAAATTTGCTTTCAAAGTTTTTTAATAATTTTGATTTTATTTCATCTTCTTTCAAGTATTTTAATGTTTCTTCTTGGTTAAATATTCTTGAGTCCAAAACTATTTTTGCACCAACTTCATTTGAAACTATAAAAGATATACCACTTAAACTGCTCATATAAGCACCGATTGAGCCTTTTTTATATCCAGCTTCTTTTGTCATATTTAAAAAACGATTTATCTTTTTATCTTCATTTAGATTTTCTAAGGATGATGAAAATTTTGTATCTTTGATGATTGAAAGATTTTTTTGCACTATTACACAAATTGATGGATTATTATCGTAAAAAAACAGATAATCAATCCCGCTTTCTTTTGCATTTTGAGCAACCAAAGCACTTTTTGTATTGTAAATAGCTTTTATAAAAATAAAGTTTTTACCAGTGATAAACTTTAGATTTTCATCTTTTAAAGTTGCTTTGATAGTTGGTTTTTCTATTGAAAATAAAGCCTTTTGCTCATTTTCGCTCATGATAAAAAGCTCATCAATTTTGCTTGTGTTTGTTAGTAAAAGAGTTGAGTTATCACTATAATGTGGAGAAAATGTATTATTATCCGCATATCTATTTCCCATATTTGAATAATGATTACAAATCAAACTATCATCAAGATATGTTTCACTTGATGGATTTAAAAGATTTTCTAAACACTCATGGCAAGGTGCGATTTCATAATTTTGTGAGCTAAACTCTTTTGGCTCAATATTGTCAGTAGTTACAACAGTTTCAATCTCACCTAAAAATATAGAGTTAGGAAGATATTTTGTTGCAAGTGAAATAAAATCTTCAAGTTTATCTTTATCGCTATCATCAAGAAGCAGAATTATTTTTTGATTTTCAAAAGTTACGGAACCTTTTAGTTCAGATTCTAAAAGTAAACTATTTAAAAAACCAGCAAAATATTGATTCCTACTTCTGTAGTTTAGTATTTGCTTTATTGCCATTGCATATCCTCATATCGTGGAGCTTTTGGTTCTTTATAGCTAAGAAGTATTGATTCAAGTGAAACTTCATTTGCATTTTTGGTTATTTTGACACCAGCTTTTTCTAGTTCACTTATCGCTGTTTCTACAAAAAGAAAAAAGTTTTCTTTTATCTCATTTGTTAAACCAACACCAACCGTTTCTATATCTTTCGGAACTATTCCAATAATACTTACTTCTGCCATTTTTTCCAGAAGTGAGCATATTTCAAGCATCTCAACAATCTCAACTTCATGTGCTGTTTGCTTATAGCTTCCAAGTCCTAAAAGTTCATCTGAAGGCAAATTGTAAATAGAGCCAATTTTGTCATCCATCGTGATAGTATCCAAAATAATAACTCTATCAAACTCTTGATAATAAGTCATAAGCTGAAATCCCAAAACACCACCATCAACGATAGTTATATCTTTGTTAAATGTGTAATTTTCTTCAATGTATCTTATGGCAAAAACACCGACACCCTCATCTTGGTAGATTACGGTGCCAGCCCCGATAAGTGCTATCCTCATTGATTTTCTTTGACAAATTTTGAACCACCAACAACGATAGAAATATCACTTTCTTGCCAAAAAATTGTTCGCCAAATTTGATAATAAACATGAAACATAACCCAAACGATGATGAAATACATACTAAGATGATGAGAAATTCTAACATCCATATTTGTTCCACCAGTTGCCCATAAAGTCCAGTCTGTTGCAAGATGAAGTATTGCAGGCCACCAACTACCAATTGAACTAAGTCCAGAAGCTAGCCCATGAACATAAAGTTGCAATCCAGTTAACAACATCCAAAGTAACATCAAATGAAAAATAGTAAAAAATACAATATTGAAACTATCACTATAGCTACTATCAAATCTTTTTCTTCTGTTGAAAGTAACAAGATTTAATAACACTTCAACAAATTCTTTGATATTTGTTTGGTTTGGAATAAGTTTTTTGTATGGTTTTTCAAATCTCGAAAAGAAATACAAATATGCTACAACAATACTACTAACATCAAAAATTATAGCTGCCATAAAATGTATCCATCTATTCCATGCCATAACATACTTGCCTACTGCAGGGTCACTAATGAAACTTTGATAATAAGGATGACCAATATAAAGACCAGTAATAACTGCACCAATCATACAGATAGCAACTATCCAATGATTCCATCTCATAAAAGCGGTCATTCTCTCTACTTTTTTGTAACTATTCATTGAAGACTCCTTTAAATAGCACAAGAGGTGTTAACTTTGAAGCTACTAAGTTCTTTTCCTTTTGTATCAACAATATGTACAGCACAAGCGATACACGGGTCAAATGAATGAACTGTTCTTAAGATTTCAAGTGGCTGGTCTGGGTTTGCTACTTTTGTACCAACCAATGCTGATTCATAAGCCCCTTTTCTACCTTGATAATCTCGTGGAGCCGCATTCCAAGTTGATGGAACAACTGCTTGATAATTCGCTATTTTGCCATCTTTTATAACAACCCAATGTCCCAATCCTCCTCGTGGAGCTTCAGCCATTCCATAACCTTTTGCATCTTTTGAAACTTTATCAAAGTCAAATTCACTCCAAGTTGATAAATCCCCTTTTGCAACATTTACTGCTAATTCGTCTAGCCATTCAAACATCACATCAGCCATAAGTTCTGTTTCAATAGCTCGTGCAGCTGTTCTTCCTACTGTTGAAAACACAACACTTGCAGGAGCTGGTTTGCCTAGCCCTAAAGTGTTTCCAAGTTTTGTTAAAAAGCTTGTTGCATATTTTGAAATTCGCTCATCACCAGCAGCTAAACCGATAACGATTCTAGCAAGTGGTCCAACTTCAACTCTTTTATCATCATAAAGTGGAGATTTTATCCAGCTATATTTTTCGTCTGTTTTAAGATACGCATATCCGTCTGCTTTTTTCTCTAATCCTGTATATTTTGGAGTAGTAACTCCGCTAAATGGATGCAATCCTTTGTCATTTTTGCCTTCATACCAAGCGTGAGTTACATCTTCTGTGATTTTTGATTGGTCAAGTGGATGAAGTTTTGTTAAATCACCATCAAGAACAACTCCGCTAGGGAATAAAAGTTTTGAAGTATAAAAACCATTATCATTAAGTCTAAAATCACCAAAAGACATATAGCTTTTTAGTCCAGCTCCAGTTCCATCAAGTGCTTCACCAGCATAAACAGTTCCAGCCATTAGTACATCAACCAAATAAGCATTTTTTATAAAATGTGTTGCTTTTGTAAGAATTGATTTGAACTCAGCGATTCTTGCAGGGTTTTTAATATCTTGAACACAAGTTACTCCACCAACAACAAGCGATTGTGGATGAGGCATTTTCCCACCAAAAATAGCCATCATTTTCGACATATCTCGTTGCATATCAAGAGCTTGAAGATAATGTGCAACTGCGATTAAGTTTTGCTCCGCAGTCAATTTATAGTTTTTATTTCCCCAATAAGCATTAGAAAATATCCCGAGTCGCCCTTGTTTGACAAATTTTCCAACTCTTTCTTGAATAGCTCGAAGGTCACCTTCTCCAGCTCCAAAAGGTGTATTTGTCCATTTTAAAGCTTCAGCAGCAGCTAGTTTTGGATCAGCTTTTAAGGCACTTGTGATGTCAACCCAGTCTAATGCATGAAGATGATAAAAGTGAACAACATGGTCATGAACATACAATGCACCTTGGATTAAGTTTCGCACAAGTCTTGCATTTTTTGGAATATCAACACCAAAAGCATGTTCGACTGCTTCGATACTTCTTTGATAATGTGTCCCAGTACACACTCCACAAATTCTCATCGCAAGCATACCAGCATCTCTTGGGTCTCGCCCTTTTAGTATAGTTTCAATCCCTCTAAACATTGTCGAACTAGAAAAAGCATCAGTGATAACATTATTCTCATCTATCACTGCTTCAATTCTAAGATGCCCTTCAATTCTTGTAATCGGGTCTATTATTATATGTTTACTCATATTTTTTCCTTTGTTTTATTATTTTCTATCAATGTTTAGTTTTGAGAGTTTTCATCTTTTTTACCTGCAGCGATACTCATTGCTGCATGGATTCCTATACCTATACCCGCTACTGTGATTAATGCCATACCAAACTCATCAACAGTTTTTTCAACTCCACCAGTTGGGGCTTTTATATGTGAGTCAGACATCGGTCTTTCAGTTGCAAATTTATCCCAAAATTGAGGCTCACTGCATCCAATACAGCCGTGTCCAGCACCAATTGGCCAGTTTGTACCACTATTGTATTTTACTATCGAGCAGTTATTGAAAGTCATAGGACCTTTGCATCCCATTTTATAAAGGCAAAAATTATTTTTAGCTCCCTCATCTCCCCAGTCTTCTACAAATTCTCCAGCATCAAAGTGAGCTCTTCTCTCGCAGTTATCATGTATTCTGTAACCAAAAGCAAATTTTGGACGATTTAAGTGGTCAAGTTCAGGAATAGTTCCAGTTAAAACAAAATGCAAAATAGTTCCTGTAATATTTGCAGGATTTGCAGGACAAGCAGGAATATTTATGATTGCTTTATCTTTGATAATATCTTGGACACCAACTGCATCTGTAGGATTTGGACTAGCTGCAGGAACTCCTCCAAAAGTAGCACAAGTTCCAACTGCAACAATAGCAGCACTATCTTTCGCAACTCTTGTTAAATGTTCGATGTATGTTTCAGCTTTTGCTCCTATTGTTCCATAAAGTCCGTTCATACCTCTAGGAATAGCACCTTCCACAACACATAAATATTTGCCTTTAAATGTTTTCATGGCCTCATCAAGATGTTCTTCTGCTTGATGACCAGCCGCCACCATCAGTGTTTCATTGAATTCTAAAGAGATAGTTTCTAAAATAAGCTCATCAATAGTAGGGGAATCACTTCTCAAAATTGCTTCACTATTCCCAGCACAATCTTGTAATTCAATCCATATCACAGGAACCCTGTTCATAAGTTCAGCAGCACGAGCCACAAGTGGTGTAAAAGTTGGTGGCAACATTAATGCCGCACAAGCCGCACTTGCCCACTTCATAAAATCTCTTCTTGTGAGTCCTTCATATTCCAAAACATCTACAATAGAAGTTTTGGTAGCAACTTGTGTTTTTTCCAATTCACCAAGTCTTTTTTCCATAATTTGTTTCAATGAATTATAATATTCATCACCACGATTAGTGTTTACTTTTGCCCCTTTGGCACTAAACATTTGAACTAAAGCTTCTCTTTTATCCAACATAGCAACTCCTTTTTAATGAAAATATTTTATAAAACTGAACATTCATTCATAAAAAAATTTTAGAGGAATTCAACTTAGATATTTCTTAAGTTTCGTAAGGGTTTTATAACAAAATGACATACTTTCAAAGCAAAACTTATTTTTCAGATAGACTTTTCATTAAAATTAAGGAGCAAGAGATGGAACTGATTTTAAATGAAAATATAGAAACCAAAATCTATGAGATACGAGGGATGAAAGTGATGCTTGATAGCGACTTGGCAAAACTTTATGAGGTGGAGACAAAAAGGATAAATGAAGCCGTAAGGAGAAATCCTGAAAGGTTTCCATGTGATTTGATATTTGAGATGACACAAGAAGAGGTAGAATATTTAAGGTCGCAAAATGCGACCTTTAAAAATAGCTTAAATAGTAGAAAATATTTACCTAAAGTTTTTACTGAACAAGGTGTTTATATTGACCAACAACAAATTAATACCATTTAAAAAAGATAGTAATATGTTAAATTTGGTCATTGCGAGGTACGAAGCAATCCATAAAGTCGGCTTCTTGGACTGCTTCGTGCCTCGCAATGACTGGAATTGAAATGCTACTTTTTATTTGATTTGGTATAATTGCGAATAGATGATGCTTTTGCACTACTTACTGAAATCCTAAACGATACAAAAAGAACAAACAAAAACCTTATAGGGTTTCGTCCTCTCTCAACACAAAAAGAGAAGAAATAAATCTAATTTAATCTAATGTGTAGTACAAACAGAGCAAACATCAAATGATTTGAAAATAATTTCAGCAGTTTTTTTATTTTCAAGCCCAATCATTGATTTTTGTGATATTCCCATATCCTCTTTCGTCCCATTTGATAAGTTCCATTGAGTTGGTGTGATAATCTCATAATTTTCAATCATACCCTGTTTCAAACTTACTTTATGGATCAGTGAACCCCTTGCCGCCTCGACTGCACTGCAACCAAATCCACTCATATCACCAATCGCAATTTTTGGCTTTATAAATGATGGTTCAGATAATTCTATACTTTTTAGGAGTTTTTTTGAGTGATGAAGAAGTTGCGGAATCTCACAAACACGAGCCAAGATTCTACTAAATACACTATCCCCATATTTTCTATGAGCATCTTTTATTAGTGGTGTTTTGTTGATTATTGCCCTTGCTAATGGTCCTACTTCATAATATTTATTTTTGTATTTCACATTTTTAGCAAATGAATTTTGATTTGAAAACTCCTCAATATGCTCAAAACTAATATTTTTATTTACTCTTGTTTTTGATGATTTGCCACTTTTAAAATACGAATTTTCGCTAAAACATATAAATCTATCATAACTTTTTCCGAGTGTTTGCCAATTATTGTTTTTTATTTCTTTTAAAATCATTGGCAAATCGCCAGTTAGTGAAAATATTTTATCAATAAAAGTACATTCCAAAAAATCCCCACTTTTTGCTTGAACCATAAATTCTTCAAACATTAAAATCGTCTCATCCAAGATTGTTTCCACTTTCAAAATATCGCCATAAGTAGGTTCACTTACAACGCCACCAACTATAGCATAAGAGTTATGTGGATATTGACCTCCAAAAACTGCAATAGCTTTTGCCATCAAAGCTGAGGGCTTTGAAGCTTTTAACACATATTGCGGATGCCCAAAAAGAGGCAAAATAGTCAGATAAAACCATTTAAAATGATTTTGGATAAGCTCAAAATTCAGTGTAAGTTCTCTTAAAATTTTGGCTTTGCTTGAGATGATTATCTCATCATAACAATCCTCAAGAGCTTGTACGGTAGCCAACAGATGAGCATGACCACAAATTCCGCAAACTCTAGGATTTATCACAAGTGCATCTAAAGCATTTTTGTTTTTCAAAATGGTTTCTATATTTCTAGTCGATAAAAACTCTATATTTACAAAATCTATTTTATTATTCAAAAAACTAAAATGTAGTTTCGCTTCCCCTTCGATTTTTTCAATCAATTCAACCATTTTAGTCATCAAAAAGTCCTTTTTCTAGTCTATCTATTGTAAAAGCTTTTGTAACTCCAGCTATTGTAAGATAGGCTCTTTTACTTATGCCTTTGGGTAAAAACTGTGGGATACCCATATTCTTTTTTGTTACAAATAAATTTCTTTTTGGAAAGTCTGGTTCGGTACAACCAAAACAAGGAGAACCAGATCTTGTTTTTGAGTTTACCTCATTCCATAAAATTTTATTGCAACTCCCACTTGTAAAAGGGGCTTGACAACCATTGTCATAAAACATACAACCCTCTTTTTTCCCAAAAGTATGATTATCGATTTTGTACTCAAAATATTCATTTCTAGTGCAACCATTGTGTACCGTATATGAAAATGTTTCTTTTGGTCTAAGATATATATCAAGTTTTATTTCGATGTCATTTTTAATTTCAAAGAGTGTATTTGCAAGAGTTTCTGGGTGGATTGGACAACCTGAGACCGAAACTGTTTTGGTTTGAAATTCTTTAAAAATATTTATAGGAGTTGTTCCATCGAAATGCAAACCGGTGATATTTTCTCCACTTTCTTTGAAAATTCCACCAAAACTAGCACAAGTTCCAACCGTAACTATTTTTTTGACTATTTTTCCGTATTTAAAAATTGTCTCAAAAATTGAAATATTTGCTCTTTCAAAATCTTTTGAAACTGAACCTTCGATGATTAAAATATCACAAGGTATCAGAGTTTGTACGATGTCGGTCAAAGAATAGTTGGAGTCTAAAATGGGATGATAGATAAATTCAAAGTTTTTTAAAAAATATTCTAACTTCGGATAGTTTAAAAAAGAGTGAGCATTTCCATTACAAGCAATCCCACTAAGCCATAGGATTTTTGTTTTTTCCACTTAAATACTTAGTGCTTTGTAGATGTTGAAACTAATATCGTCGATATAAAGTTCCAAATCTTTTGTTAATATTTTCTCCCCATTTAGAAATACCATACCGCCAAGATAGCCCATAAAAAGCCCAAATGCACTAAAAAAATCTTGATCACGAAGCTCATTTGCTTTGACACCTTCTTCAAAATAAATCATAATTTCTGTCACAAATTCGTTGACACAAATCATCCCTTCACAGCCATTTTTGAAAACTTCACGATTTGATAAATATACCCTCAAAAAATAATCTATCATTTGTGGATGTGAAATTGCAGTTTGAAAATATATCTCAACTATTTGTTTTGTTTTTTCTTTTGTTGAGATGTTTTGCTCATTAATGTATCTTAATTTTTCGCCTAAATAATGTGAAATAAATCTAATTATTTCTTTTGCTAAAACATCTTTGGAAGTAAAGTAATTATACATATTTCCAACACTCATTTTCATGGCTTTTGCTATGTCTGGAATAGTTGTAGTGTAAAATCCTTTTGAGGCAAATAACTCAAGCGAGGATTCCATTATTTGCTCTTTTTTGGCTCTTTTTTTATCGGATATTATCATTTATTTCTCCAGATTTTCATAGAATTTTGAAATGGCTTACAAAAATTCTTTTTTATAAACTGCCTCATCATAAGCACAAAGAACTTTGCTTTCATCTTTTCCATACTCAATAACTGGTCGCTTGAAAAGCATATTATCTTTTTTAAGCCAAGTCAATTTAAGAGCATCATCAAGCTTTAACTCTTTTAATCCTAAGGTTTTGTACTTTGTCCCTTTACTATTAAAGAGGAGATTTATATCAACTTTTGAAGCGAAATAATCTACTTTATTTTCGTCTAAAGGCTCCTTTCTGAAATCTATAAATTCATAATCAAGGTTGTTGTTTTCACAAAATTTTATAGCTTTTTGAACACTCCCACAAGTTTTTATGCCATATATTTTCATCCAAAATCACTCAATAATTTGCGGCACAATAAAATAATTATCAGCAGTTTTTGGGGCATGGTTTATGATATGTTTAGCCAATTCTTCATTTCCATTTACAATATCTTCTCTGAGCGGTTGCCCGCCACTGATTGTTGTAAAAGTTGCATCAACTCCACTTACATCGATTTCATTTAGGTTTTCAACAAAACTAACTATGTCAGCTAGATCATTTTTTAAGTGTTCTCTTTTAGATTCGTCAATCTCCAAAGAAGAAAGTTTTGCTAGTTTGTCTATTGTTTTATCGTCTATTTTCATATCTTTTATCCTTAATTTTATTTAATTATCATTCTTTTTGCATAAAATTCTTTTTTAAATTGTACCCAATCATTTTTTAAAATAGCTTCTCTAGCTTCTCTCATAAGGTTAAGATAGTAGTAAAGATTATGGATTGAACCTAATCTAAAATAAGTCATCTCATTGCTACGAAAAAGATGATTTAAGTAGGCTCTTGAGAAGTTTTTACAAGTGTAACATTCACATTTTTCATCAAGTGGAAGTGGGTCTTCTTTGAACTCAGCTTTTTTGATATTTACCCTTCCAAAAGTGGTAAAAAGTGTCCCATTTCTTGCATTTCTAGTTGGCATAACACAATCAAACATATCAACCCCACGGTCAATATTTTCTATCAAATCTTCAGGTGTTCCAACTCCCATAAGGTATCTTGGCTTATTTCGTGGCATAAACTGAGTTGTATATTCTACAGTGTCATACATCTCATTATTAAGCTCCCCAACACTAAGCCCACCGATAGCAAAACCATCATAATCTTCCATGGCACAAAGTTGTTCTGCAGACATTTTTCTAAATTTTTTGCTAATTCCACCTTGGATAATCGCAAAAATATTTTGGTTTGTCCCGATACCTTTTGCTTTTTGCTCCATATGATAATCAATCGCCTCTTTTGCCCATTTTGTAGTTCGATTGATTGAAAGTTCTATCCTCTCATCACTATTTGGCAAAGCTACCAAATCATCAAGTATCATCATAATATCACTACCAAAATCATACTGAGCATCAAGAACAGATTTTGGTGTAAAGTAGTGTTTGCTCCCATCGATATGGGATTTAAAAACCATCCCATTTTCATCTTGTTTGGTATTTTTACTTAAACTAAAGGCTTGAAATCCACCACTATCTGTAAGAAAATTGTTTGGAAAACGACTAAAGCCATGAAGTCCACCAAGTTTTTTAATAACAGGACTAGAGGGTCTTAAATACAAATGATAAGTATTTCCAAGAATTATTTTTGCTCCAAGGTTAAGCATATCAGTAAAATCAAGTGCTTTCACAACAGCTTGAGTTCCAACTGGCATAAATACAGGAGTTTGCACTTCCCCGTGAGTGAGTGTCAAAGTGGTAGCTCTTGCTCCTCCACTTGTAGCATCTATTGTAAATTTCATATTTTTCCTAAGCTTTTTTTTAAAGCTGAAATCATACAAAGAAAGGGCTTAAAGGTCTAAACATAAAGATTAAATAGCAATTCTAACTGAAAATAAAATCATTTTAAAACACTTTGGTGCTTTCTTGCTCCTACTCTCCTGAGTTGGAGCATTTTGTGGTTGCGTGTATGTATGCATTCCCACTCGGGAGAGTGGGAACGAGGAAAATTTTCATTTGCAATTTATTTAACATTAAAATGTTATCCCAAATCGTTCCAAAAAAAATATCATAATGTAGTATGCTATTATTGTTAAGACCATCGCACCGAATAAAGCTAGATAAAAATTTGTAAATTTTAACAAGATAGGCAACGATACAAAAAGTACCAAAGATGGTATCACTAACCAAAAGATTGAGATGGAAAGCTTTGAGATAGTATCTATATTTTTTGTATCAACATAAAGCCAAATAAATGCCATAACTGAAACCAAGGGGATAGAAGCCAATATTGCACCTAGAAGTGAACTCTTTTTTGAAAGTTCAGAAATTGCCACTATCAAGATGGCTGAAATCAATACTTTTATTGCATAATACATTTTTTAATTCCTAAAATATTATTGTTATTTTCATAGTGATACTCTAAAGAATATCCGTTTATTCTAACGATATTTTTTATAATAAACAGTCCAAATCCATATCCAGTTGAACTTTTGTGTCTTTTTGTTTTATCTATTTTCCAACTTTTTAAATCACTTGAAATAGCAATAGGAAGTGGGTCTCCTTGATTTATAAATCTGATTCCATTTTCATCACAATCTACTATCACTTGATTAGCAGTAGAGTATTTAAGGGCATTATCAAGTAAATTTTTAAAGCATATTATCCAAAGTTCACTATCTCCAAAAATTTTATAATTTTCATCAGCTACAATATTAATATTCTCTTTTTTTTCTATCCCTATTTTTTCTATAGCACTCTTTAAAAGTTCTAAAAGATTGTGTTCTTTTTGTTCAATTTTATCTTTATGAACTATCAAACTCTCTAAAATAGCAAATTCATCAAGTTCACTATTAAGTCTTTGCATAAGTTTTCTCATTTTTTCATTCACCTCATACGAGGGTTCAAGTTTAAGATAAAACATCCCTTTTGCTATTGGCATTTTAAGCTCATGCATAAAAATTTTATTGAACATCTCTCTTGTTTCTAGTATATATTCTAGCTCTTTGATGGAATTGTTATAAGAGATGATAATTTGATTTATCTCATCATAATTGGAAGAATATTCAAGCAAGGACATATCTCCACTTTGAAGATTTTTGAGTTTATTATGGATAATTTGAAGGGGTTTAAGTGATTTTTGGAGCATAAAATATAAAAGAAACTGTATCAGCAAAAGAAGTATAAATACTATATGTATAAAAATATAGTTACCATTTTCTTGTAAATCTTCAAGATAAAGTTCACCCATAGGATTATAAATATAGATAACAATTTTTTGTTCCACTTTATAAACTTCAAATCCTTTTTTGTTATCACCCCTTTGAAATAAAAGTTTTTTATTTTTTACATCTTTATTTGGATAGAGCTTCATATTAAACTCTTTTAAGTCGTTGTCTTTAAAATCATACGACTCTATAATCAAGGGTTGTAATGAACTTATAATACTAAAATATCTAGCAATTTGATGTTCTTCATTTTGATGTTTTTGTTGCAAATAAAAAAATATCCAAAGGGAAATTATCGCTAGAAATGAAACTAAAAAAAGATATTTTATTTGTTTGATGAGTGAGTTCTTTATATTATTCAACAATTCGATATCCCCTTCCCCTTAGTGATACGATATGATTTGTATCTGAAAATGGCTTAATTTTTTGTCTAATTTTACTAATAATCATCTCTAAACTTTTTCCATCACCAGATTGGATTGATGGTGAACCGTATAGCAACTGCTCTTTTGAAACAACTGAACTATAATTTTTTACTAAAGCTTCACACACTTCAAATTCTGCTTCGGTTAGAAAAATATTATTACCACGATATTTTATATCTCTAGTATTTTCATCTATCTCAAAAGCTTTTTGTGGTTTTTGATTATCTTCTTGAAAATCCTTTGCTCTTCTAATAAGACTAATGATTCTTGCATAAAGTTCATCTGGGTCATAAGGTTTTGGAAGGTAATCATCTGCTCCTATTTGAAGACCAAGCACTTTATCAGTTATTGAACTTCTAGCACTTGATATGATGATTGGAATCTTGCTTTTTTTTCTAAACTCTTTTGCAATCTCTAAACCATCAATCCCTGGAAGTCCTAAATCTAAAAGAACTAAATCGTAATGATTGAGATTCATTACAAGTGCTTTAAAAGGGTCATCACAGATATCTGTTTGAATACTTCTTGTGGATAAAAAATTATTGATTAGTTCTGCAAACTCTAAATCATCTTCTATTAAAAGAATTTTTAACATTTTTATTCCTACTTCAAATAAGTTTTAAGTAAAGATGCAAGATTTGCAATCTCTTGCTCCCTTTGATCTTCACTGACATGATTACCAAGATGCTCTTTTATATGACCATCTAGCACTTCACTCATAAGGGACTGTATCGCACCACGACTAGCACTAATTTGTTGCAATATTTTAAAACAATCTTTTTCCTCTTCCAGTGCTTTTTCTATGCTATTAAGTTGTCCTTTTATCTTTTTTACTCTCAATATTAGTTTCTCTTTATTTGCTATTGTATGTGCCATCAAAAACCTTTCAAATTATCATAAGTTATACTGGGGTATAGTACAGAAAAAAATTTAAAAAGGACTAAAATGGAAACAAAAGCTATTTTGGAAAATCTATCTCATTCACATAGTTTTGATAATACAAACCAAAGAGCTAAAAGAAATACACTCTATGCAACAATTTTAACATTTGTTATGATGATAGCTGAGATTACTGCTGGAATTTTTTACAACTCTATGGCACTTTTAGCTGATGGTTGGCATATGAGTTCTCATGCTTTAGCATTGGGATTATCATTTTTTGCATATGCTATGGC
>CAMCYD010000027.1 GCA_945883785.1 Helicobacter pylori PMSS1 | reverse complement strand
TGCCATCTTTTATCCTTTATAATCGTTAGGTGTATTATAACACATAACGATTTAAAAGTCAATAGTAAATTATAGAAATTGTCGATAAATAAGGGTTTTATGATTGTTTTATAAAGGAAATATTGTTAGGTGTTTCGGGAATGCAGGATGAATTAGCCCATAAAAAATTAAAGAGCCAATAGCAGTAGATGGATCTGATGTTTGAAAATATGGCATTTCTACAAAATTATTTTCTATGGAAGCTTCTTTTGTTTGATTATAAAAAATTGGAAAAATATAAGAACTATTAGTATCAGCATTTAAAAATATCGATGATACTAATAGAACCATAAGAACCTTTTTCATTTTAATGTAAGAAGTGTCTCACACCTGTAAAATATAGTGCCATTCCGTATTCATTCGCTGCAGCGATAACTTCATCATCTCTTACACTTCCACCTGGTTCAATTACACATTTTACACCAGCTTCACTCGCTGCATCTATACTATCACGAAAAGGGAAAAATGCTTCACTTGCTAATACTGAACCAGTTGTATCAAGTCCCATATCATTCGCTTTTCTAAGAGCTGCTTTTGCAGCATCTACTCTACTTGTCATCCCCATCCCAACAGCTACCATTGCAGAATCTTTTACATACACAACACAATTTGATTTTGTTAAAGATGCTATTTTATAAGCTATCTCCATATCTTTTAACTCTTGTTCTGTTCCACTTCTTGAAGTTTTAAGCTCGCTATTCTTAACTTCATCAGCCCCAACCACATCGCTATCTTGGAAAACAAATCCACCATCAAGTATTTTAAAATTGATTGCATCATTTGCCATTTCAAGTTTTTTTGTCCCTTGAGAGAATAGTTTGATTCTTTGTTTTCTTGAAAGCTCTTCAATAGCCTCAGCGGTAAAATCAGCTGCAAAAACAACCTCTAAAAATATCTCATTCATTTTTTTAGCCAAATCAAGTTCAACGATACCATTAACAGCAACCACTCCACCAAATGCACTTACTGGGTCACATTTTAAAGCTTCTGTGTAGCTTTCCAAAAGTGTATCTTTTATCGCAAATCCACAAGGGTTTCCATGTTTTACGATTGCAATCGCATTATCATCTCCAAAAGCCGATGCTATTTTAGCAGCTCCTGAGATATCTCCCATATTGTTAAAAGATGCTTCCCCTTTAAGAGTTTTGAATTTTGTAGAAAAGTGGTTGTCAAATTCGTACAATGCACCTTTTTGGTGTGGATTTTCTCCATATCTTGTATCAAATACTTTATTCCCAACGATAAATTGTTTGTCACCAAAACCATTATTAAATCGTTTGTTCATATAGTTTGCTATCATTGAATCATATGAAGCTGTATGTTCATACGCTTTTATCATCATATCTCGTCTAAATTCAACAGTATTCGTATTGTTTTTAAGATTAGAAAGAACCAAATCATAATCAGCTACATCAGTTACGATGATAACAGAGTCAAAGTTTTTAGCAGCTGACCTTACCATCGCAGGTCCACCGATATCGATATTTTCAATAATCTCTTCAAAATCATCAGTTTTTTCAATCGTTGCTTTAAATGGATACAAATTTACACAAACCAAATCAATCCCCTCAACACCTAACTCTTTTGCTTGGTCAAGATGAGATTGTTTATCTCTTCTATGTAAAATCCCCCCATGAATATAAGGATTGAGAGTTTTTACTCTCCCTTCAAAACATTCTGGAAATTTTGTCACTTCATTTGCTTCAATCACAGCGATTCCAGCTTCCTGCAATGCTTTATATGTTCCACCTGTTGAGATGATTTCATACCCTAAATTTACCAATTCTTTTGAAAAATTTACAACACCACTTTTATCACTTACACTTATTAATGCTCTCAAATTCAATCCCTTATTTTTACTTTTTTTAGTTTATTTTTGTGACGGCGATTATACAAAAAGAGTGGTTACAACCCACTAAATTTGAATATAATCTACTTTATCAACTCTTTATTATTTGCCAAAACAACATCATCTTTTAGATTAAAATTGATATCTAAAAGTGCAAAATCTCCATCATACTTCACCACTTTATCAAGATTTTTGTACTCATTCATAGGACTTTTGAGATATTTCTCAAATGATTCTTTGTCCATTTTCACATACACATCAAAAGTGATGTAGTTCAAAAGTTCGTTTGGTTTGTTCAAAATATTGTATTTGTTCGCTTTTAAAATAAAATCAGCATCAATTTTCAAACTTTTCACAGGAAAATTTAATTTTGAAAATCTCAAATCACTAAATTCCATCCCATATTTCATCTCCCCACCATGATTTGCTATCTCAATCACATATTTTAAAAGTGGTGAGTATCCATCCATTTCCCAAGATGAGAATTGGTCTGTGTTATCCATAATATATTTAATTGGTGCCAATTTAATATTATTTAACTGTCCAGTAACCTGCCCAACTTGAGACTCTATTTTATAATTTGTTGTATTTAAAAAGAAATCATTGATTTTTGTGCTTGTTTTCATCGACACATTAATAGCATCTGAAAATACTTCTATACCTGAATTATTTTTTGCTGCTTTAATTTGAACATTTGGCACTTTAAAATTCTCTTTTGTAAATGTTATTCTATATTCAAGATTTCTATTATCATCTTTATGTCTTATTTCAAAGACTTTATTTCCAGAATTATTGTATTTTATCCCATCTATAATTCTTGAATCAAGATAAATCTCAAAACTATCAATATGTATTTCATTTTCCAAAATATCATTTGCTGTCTTTTTAATGCATCTAATATTTTTGCATTCAGCAGTTTCATCACTAATTTTTTTTGCCAAATAAAGTGTGTATTCTTCTGGATTTGTCATATTGTATTTTGTATAGTACAAGAAATCATCCGCATTTGATGTAAATTTAAAATTATAATCATCTTTATATTGAAAATTATACTCTGCATTATTTGACGCGATTTCTATATTTTTATCCAACTCAGTTGTTCTAATCAAATATTTTTCAAGTGAAAATTTATTTGTATCCCCAAGTTTAATGATAGGTTTTACAAAATTCAAAAGCATATTTATTCCAACCTGATTTGTATCCAAATTGATATCATTTAAATCAACTTCTTTCAATTTTCCTCTCAACCCAAATATAAAAGATGCTCCAATCTTTTTCAAAAATTGTTTGTATTCCTGAAGTTTTGTTTGATTTTTAGGAAAATCTTTAGGTTCTACATAAACATTGATATTGAACGGTTTCCATACTTTAGCTCCAATACTTCCACCAAACTGTAATCCTAAAACATCATCATTCTCGGGCATAATACTATCTAATAAAATTTTATCAACTTTAATAGTAGCACTCAAAAAAGTTAAAAATTTCTCTTTATCTTTTACGGTCATCAAATAATCTCTTTTTGAACTAAAATAACCAACTCGTTCTTCAACTTTAAGTTCAATTCCATACCCAGCTAAAACTTCTTGTTGTGTTTTAATTTTGGGTGAAATGATAAATGTTGAAATAATAAATGGCCATACCAATAACGCAACAATAAGAACTGCAAAGCCTATGAAAACTTTCTTCCTATCTATCCTATGCATAATCTTCCTTTTTCTTGATTTTATGTTTTTTTATCTCGCTTGATCTATTTTGAGTTCTATTGTCATTTCTAAAGCTTTTCTCTTTTGGGTGTTTTTTATCTTTATCGTTTCTAAATGCATTATTCTTATCATTCTTTTCAGAAGAACCTCTTTTGCCATCTTTCGTATTTTCGCTATCTCTTTTAAAATCATTTTTTCTACTATCATTCCCTCTTTTAAAAGATGTTACTCCATTACTCTGCTCTTTTAAATTTAATTTCAAAGAGTCTTCGCAATATTTATTGACCAAAATTCTATATTTATATGCATTTTCAATATCATAAAAAATATCAGGTAATTTATACGAAAGCCAAAGATAGAGTGATATTTTTTTCACTTCATCTTCCGCTTTGAGTAAATCCAACTCACTTTTTGCCAAAGTTCTAATATTGATAGACAATCTATAGTCACATCTTTTTTTATTGATGATTGCATTCATATAGAAAAAATAGGCATCTTTTAAAAGTGGTGATTTTGTATTTGTTGGAGCTTGTGCTAAAAGATATTTATCTTCGAGTTTTAAACTCATTTGTCTATCTAAAATATGTGCAAGTTCTATCATATTATAGATATTCGTAGCGACAAATGGACCAGTGAACTTCATATTCTTTGAGAAAAAATACAAAATTTTTGTCAAATCTTTTGTATTCAAATAGGAAGCAAAAGCAAGTATCTGTTCAAGTGTAGCTTTCACTTTAAAAGGAGGTTTGATAGTACGAAGTGGCGAATGAAACATCGCATCAATATGCTTCAAAACTCCACTATTAGTTGCACCAACATATCCGATTTCATGATGCCCATATCTTCCAGCTCGTCCACTTATCTGAATCACCTCATTTGGTGTCAGTGGTCTTTGACTCACTCCATCAAACTTTGTATCGGTTGTAAAAAGGATAATTTTTATAGGGAGATTGAGTCCCATCGCAATAGCATCAGTTGCTATCAAAATATCCGTTTTCCCCTCTCGAAATCTTTTTGCTTCCTCTTTTCGTACCTCTGGACTTAGATTTCCGTACAACACAGAAACTTTGAAAAATTTAGAGAGTTTCGCTTTCATATTTAAAACATCTTTTCTACTAAAAGCTATCAAAGCTGTCCCTTTGGTTATCTCTCTAAAAGGGATTGGTTTTTCTAAAACTTGGAGTGGATTTTTTCTTTTAAACTTCACAACTTCAAGCTCTTCACCTAAATATTCAGCTATTTTTTTGATAGATTCAAGAGCATTGACACTTCCTGTCATGATAACTTTTGAAGCAGGTGCCCCTAAAATAGCATTGACCCAAGCCCAACCTCTATCTTCATCTTCAAGCATTTGAATCTCATCTATGATGCAAACATCTGTCTGCATCTCAAAATTTACCATCTCTATAGTGCTACAAATATGTGTTGAATCTTCGTTAAAAATCTCCTCTTCACCTGTAATCAAACTAGAATTAATTTTATTTTCTTGCAAAAATTCATAGTTTTCTAGTGCTAAAAGTCTAAGAGGTGCTAAATAGATTCCACAATCAGCCTTTATAAGTTCTTGCATTGCTGAATATGTTTTTCCACTATTTGTCGGACCTACATAGAAATAGAGTTTTCTATTCATACTTCTAGCGGTTGGAAAAGTGGTTTTCAAATCACAATTAAGTATCTGATTGAGTTGTTCTTTAAAGCTTACATTCATAGTGGAATATTATCCAAAAAATAGGATTTTTCAGACAGTTTTTTGATATTTTTTTAATATTTTTTACACTTAAATATTTCTTAATTTTGTTAATTTTAATACTTAAAGAATCCCATATTTATGGGGTTTTAGTTATAATAACTTAAGTATACTTTAAGTAAACTATCACTACAATCCGCAAATTATTACAAAATCACATAAAAAGTAGGAAAAAATAGTGTTTGATTCATTAACTAGCTCGTTTAAATCTGTTATCTCAAAAATAAGATACCAAGATGACAATAAAGCATTGACAAATGCTATAAGTGAACTTAAAAAATCTCTTCTAAAATATGATGTTCACCATAAAACTACGAGAGAATTATGTGAGAGTGTAGAGCTTAAAACAAAACAAAAAGGTATCGGTCAAGAAAAATTTTTAAAAGCACTGAGAGAAAGTTTATCTGAAATATTGACTGTAAAAGGAAATCAAGGTTTTGTTTTTAGCGGAACTTCACCACTTACGACTGTCCTTATGACTGGTCTTCAAGGAAGCGGAAAAACTACAACAACTGGAAAACTGGCAAATTATCTCAAACTAAGAAACAAAAAAGTTTTAATTGTAGCTGCCGATTTGCAAAGACTTGCAGCGGTTGAGCAATTAAAACAAATTGGTGCTCAAATTGATGTTGAAGTATATTTTGATGATAGTGAAACAAATCCTCTCAGTATCGTAAAAAAAGCAAAACAAAAAGCAATCGATGGATTGTACGATGTTATGTTAGTAGATACGGCTGGACGATTAGCTATCGATGAAGCATTAATGACTCAACTTAAAAATATTAAAGATGCTATCAATCCAAACGAGATTTTTTATGTGGCTGATTCACTCACTGGTCATGATGCTACAAAAACTGCAACTTCGTTTCAAGAACAAATTGGAATTGATGGAGTAATTTTAACGAAATTTGATGGCGATACAAAAGGTGGAGTTGCTCTTTCTTTATCACACCAAACAAAAGTACCCCTTAGATTTGTTGGGGTTGGGGAAAAAATGGAAAACCTTGAAGTTTTCATCCCTGATAGAATTGTTTCAAGACTTATGGGTGCTGGAGATATTGAAGGTCTCGCTGAAAAAACATCCCTTTTAATAGATGATAAAAAAGCGAAAGAGGTAACTAAAAAAATCAAAAAAGGGGAATTCAACTTTAATGACTTTTTAGAACAGCTTGAGATGATAAAAAAACTAGGAAGTATGAAGTCGATTATCGGGATGATTCCTGGGATGAGTGGAATGGCAAACCAGATAAAAGATATGGATTTTGACAACTCTGTTGAACTCAAAAGAATCAAAGCACTTATTGGTTCGATGACACCAAAAGAGAGAGAAAATCCAGACCTTATCAACATTAGCAGAAAAAAAAGAATCGTAAAAGGTTCAGGACTTGGTGAAGTTCAAGTAAATAAAATATTAAAACAATTCCATAATGCTTCTAAAATGGCAAAAAAAATGTCAGGAAAAGGTGGATTGAAAGATATGCAAAGAATGATGTCACAAATGAATGCACAAGGGATGCCACAAATTCCAAGATAGAACGGCTCTTTCGTGTTAAGTGCTAAGGTGAAAAATTCTCTTTAGCACTTAACATAAGTATCGCCAACTAATTAAACACTTAAAAAAAGAGTTTAAGATGAAGTATCAGTACAAGGCAGAAATTCAAAGGTTTACAGTAGTAAATCAAGAAATTCTAACGAAGCAATGGTGCTTTAGCTTAGACTGTTTTTGTCTTTAATGAGTTGGTGATACTTAACAGTTAATACAAAATAAACAAAAAAAAGGACAAACAATGACAGTTATTAGACTTACAAGAATGGGAAGAAACAAAAAACCATTTTATAGAATCGTAGTTACAGATAGTAGAAAAAGAAGAGATTCAGGATGGATTGAATCAATCGGTTATTTTAACCCAATCGTTGAACCAAAAGTATTAAAATTTGATCAAGAAAGATTAGATTATTGGTTGAGTGTTGGTGCACAAATGAGTGAAAAAGTTGCAAAACTTACAGCTGCAAAATAGTAGAAGTTTATGATTGCTGATTTTATAAAATCATATGCTCTTCTAATAGTTTCAAATCCCGAATCTATAGAAGTTGAAGTTCATGAGATGGGTGATAATTTTTATGAAATAACTATTTATTGCGAAGAGGAAGATCTTGGTAAAATTATAGGAAAAAGTGGAAATATGATAAATGCTTTAAAAACTATTGTAAATGGTTGCAAAGCAAAAGATGGTAAATCTTATAAAATTCAAGTAATCAGAGCTTAGGCTTTAAAAGTTCAATCAAAAACCGCCTCATAATTATGAGGCGGTTTTTTCATTTAAGATGGAGGAAATTATTCATATGGAAAAAATTTATGTTGCAAAACTAGGAAAAAGTGTTGGATTAAAAGGTCAGATGAGAGTATTTATAGACTCTGATTTTCCAGAACAATTCAAAAAAGGGGTAAGTTTTACAACAAATAAAAATAAAACTCTCACAGTAGAATCAATTAATCAATCTTTAGATACTGTTAAATTTATTGGCATCGACACAATAGAAGATACAAAAGTTTATATAAACTCTTTACTCTATACGACACAAGAGGAGAGCAAAAATAATTGTACTTTAAAACAAAAGCAATTCTTTTGGTTTGATATCGAGGGTTGTAGTGTTGTAGAAAATGGGATAACTTTAGGGAAGATTACTGAACTCAATCGATTTCCAACTGATGATTATATGTACATTGATACAGATAAAGAGTTGGTCGCAAAAGACCCAAAAACAGCAAAAACTTTTTTACTTCCATACAATGATACTTATGTTCTCAGTGTTGATATAGAAAAAAAAATCCTAATTGTACAAAATGGATTTGATATTTTAGCCGCAAGCTAAAATAAGTGTCTCCAACCAAGGAACCTCTACAAAAAAGAGATTAATTAACTGGAGGCACTTATCAGCAAAAATCTATAATTTACTGCACATATCTTTATAAAGATTATCTGCTTTTTCTACTGCTTTGCACCTATCAATCATATCTTCATAGCGATTAATCTGTTTTTTTACTTTATATATTTGTGCTTTTTGGTAATAAAGTTGTACTAAATCATTTGGCTTCACTCTGCGTGGATTACCTAATCCCTCATCCAATAATCGCAAAGCTCCATTGTAGTCATCATTTAATTTTCGTTCAGTTGCCATTTGTAACTCTACATAAGGGCTATATACAAATACTTTCATATCTTTTTGTGCTACATACAGTTTTTTTAAAATACCAAGAGCTTCTGCCTCTTTTTTTTGACTCAAAAGATATAAATAGTATTGATAATAAAAATCAATAATCGGCGGATTGTTCTTGTTGTCCTCGATATATTTTGGATGAGCTTTTGCATAAGTAAAAAATTTATCCATACCAAAACTATTATTAAGTGCACCATATAATAAAAATCTATCTAAAAATTCGATACTTTTAGTTGTTTCATCATTTAACATATCAATTCTTGTAGTAATATCCAACGCTTTATTGTAATCCCCAAGCATATATGCGATTCTTTCTAAAAGAACATAATTTATCCCTTCTTTACTCTCTTTTAAAGCCTCATATACAGGATTAAATATATCTTTATTTGGGTCTTCAAGCATACAATTCAAAACCCCCGTGCTCTCATTTGACTCATTCACTATTTTCTTAAGTGAAAAATTATCTAGGGTTTTAAATAATCCATTTATCTCTTTACATTTATCATTGTCCAAATAATACTTAATCATTTCAGCATCTATCATCGCAAAAATTGACTTTATATCTTTATATCCAAATCTATTAGCCGTTGATATTTTGATATCTTTATATACTTTTTTAAATTTTGCTATCGCCGCATAATCATGTTTGGCAGCAAAATTCAAAAGCTCTTGCAACATCGCTTTATCCTGCATCACCTCATCTTGTCCATATTTAGCAATGATAACACTAGGTGTTAATTTCCCTTCTCTTAACAATATTTCATCAAGTGCAATTTTGGATTCTTTTTTATAATTATTGTCTTTTGAAGAACTTACTAAATCTTTGTAGTACTCCTTTGCTTCTAAAATATACTCTAAAGATGTCGTATCTATCGACATATAAGTATTTGCTAATCTAAATTTAAAGTCACTAATGCTATCTTTATCGGTAGATTTATCAAGCAGTGCATTTAAAATTTTAATAGCTAAAAATGGCATATTTGCTTTGAGTAATTTATCAACCTTGATGAGTGCTAAATAACTATCATTTGAGTAATACTCAATATTTCGCTCTAATACTTTACTAGCCAAGTCGTAAGCTTTATCCTTTTGTCCGCTTAATATGTACACATCATAAAGCTCATCGGCCACAACAGTAGCTACCTTTAGATTATCTGTTTTTAAAAGTATATCGTAGAGTGTATTGATAGCTTTTGAATATTTTTTCGCTTGCATATCGATATAAGCTTCTGATATTTTTCCATAAGCCAACGAAAGCGGGTCTTTGAAAATATTTTTAATAGATTCTGCATAAAATTTTGCTTCTTTTATCTTATTAATTTGCACTAAAAGTTTCACCAATAAAACATTCGCATCAAGTAAATCACCTTCGCTTATCACTGAAGTATTAATGGCTTTCTCTAATACTTTTGCACCTTCAGTTATATTCTTTTTTGTCCCTGTTTTAAATAATATTTCGCTGTAAAGGAGTTCTATTGTTGATTGTAAAATATTAATTTTATTTGCATCACGAAAGGCTACCATTACCTCCAAAGCATCATCAATTTTTCCTTCTTTTAGAAGCTTATCTATCGCTTTAAGTTTGTCATTTCCTAAAATAATTTTATTCTTTTGACTTTGTTCTATCTGGCTCTTTTTATTATCAATAAAACTATAATAAAAATCCTTTTTAGCATACAGGCTAGAACATACTAAAATAATAAATAATACATATTTCAAATCTATCTTCTCCCTTTTTTGCTTAATTCATATACATATGTAAATACCTCAGCTATCGCCTTATAAAACTCATTTGGTATTTCTCTTTCAACTTCAACTTGGTCGTAGAGAGCCCTTGCAAGTGCTGGATTTTCTATGATTGGAATTTTATGTTCTCTTGCTATATCTTTCATTTTTAGAGCCAAAAAATCTATCCCTTTTCCTACGACTTGTGGTGCCGTTTGCTCCTCTTTTTTATACTTTAAAGCTACAGCATAGTGTGTTGGGTTTGTAATAACAACATCTGCACTTGCAACATCTTTCAACATACGCTGTCTTGACATTTTCATCTGAATAGACCGAATCCTCCCTTTGATTTGAGGGTCCCCTTCCATCTGTTTGTATTCCTCTTTTATCTCTTGTTTTGACATTTTTAATTGCTCAAAATAATAATGTCTTGTGAAGAAAAAATCAATTATAGCAAAAATGATAATAATTAACAAAATTGAAGCAATAAAATAAGTAGTTAGTTTTAAAATTAAATCCATTGAAGCACCAAGTCCCATATCCATCATAGCGATGATATCATTCCAGACAAGAGCAAAAATCACAACCATAACCACAATAATAATAGAAATTTTTGCAGTTAATTTCAGTGCTTCAAGTAGTTTTTTGAGACTAAAAATATTTTTTAAACCACTAATCGGATCAATTTTTGAAAAATCTATTTTTAAAGGAATTAATAAAAATCCAAATTGCATAACATTTGTAGCGATTGCCAAAACAACAACAAGGACAAAAATAGGAGAAAGGGCATACAACAAAGTCGTCCCTATCGTGTAAGTAATGGTCATAAAAACAGCCGAATTAATTTCTTGACCTATAAAACTAAAAATATACAACATCATCACTTTTATCTGTTCAAACATCAAGGACGAAAAAAACAAAAGATAGATAGAAGCAAAAAGCAAAACCGCAGCTCCAGAAACTTCCATGGATTTAGGAACATTTCCTTCATCCCTAGCATCAGAGATTTTCTTGCCGGTGGCATCTTCTGTTTTTTCTTGGTCATCTGCCAATTACAATCCTTAGCTAAACTTACTTATAAAATATTCTTGAAAACTAGTCGTGAATATATCAAGACCCAACATCATAAATATGAAAATAAGTGTAAATTTTATCTGGAATGTGAGTACAAATGGGGAAAAAGCTGGCATAGATTTAGTTCCGAAAGCATAGTAGACATCCAATATGAAAGCGATAAAGAACAAGGGAAAGGCAAATGAAAAAGCAAATACAAACATATGATTTATCTCTTTTATAGCCATGGATACTATGTCATAATTAAATAGGTTAAATTCCCCAAGGGTAATCATACCGATACTTTGTGCAAGCATTAAAATTGTCACTTCATACATTCCTGATTGAAAATAAAGAACAAGGATCACCATATAAAGAAATCTACTCATTATCCCTTGTTGTGTCCCTGTGGTTGGGTCAAACATATTTGCCATCGATAAAGTTGTAGCAAGTCCTATCAAGTCCCCTATGATTTGAACCGCCGAAAAAATTATTTGTACAAGTGCTGCAGCGACAAATCCTAAAGTTATTTCACCTATTAAACTTTTTAAGAAAACTACATCGTTTGGTATATGCACATTATTCACATTCACAAGAGGAAAAAGAAAAACAGTAAAATAAAATGCAATTCCGATTCTAATACTAGAAGGAACACTGACATGTCCAAATACTGGCATAAAAACTACAAAAGACAATATCCTAGCTAATAATAATAAAAATGTATAGGTTGTATTTTGATCAATTAACTGTACTAAGGATTCCATTTATCTGCTTACATATAACTTTTTGCTACATCTGTTGTCCGTTCATCCGTTTCTAATGTAGATGCACTATTGGTCACTTTTTGAATAATCTGCTTATTTTCAGTATCGCGTCTTTGTTGCTCAAATTCTTGATTTGAATTTTGATTTTGCATACCAAAATCAAGCGAAAAATTTCCTTCACTTGTATTAAAAGCTTTTCCCAAGGCATTTTGAAGTATTGTTTTATTGTCATTGAATGTTTCAAGTGTTGAATTATGAGACATATTTAGACTAATATTCATCATATTTTCACTTTTATTATTTTTCATTACAATAGAAATATTCCCCAAGTTAAGCGGATCAAGATTTATTTTAAATGCAGTAACAGGTGGTTTATAATTTATATACATATTTCTTGCAACATCCGACATAAAACTTCCCATCATCTGTTTTGAAGCTATCACTTTTGTAGTAAATGCTTCAGCCAAAGTTCGCTCAACGGTTATAGCCACATCTGAATTTGTTTTTTTCACATCATCAATTATTGTTTTGTTCTCTACTATTTTTTCTTGTGATATCTTGTTATTCACTATTTGACTTCCATTTTCTTGATTTAAAAATGCTCTATTTAAAAATAATTGTTGATTATGAAAACCTAAATCATTTACTTTTGCGACATTTTGTTTTCCAGTCAAATCAAGACCATTATTTTCTGTAATCATTTCAATATTTTTTGGTTTCAAGTCTAAAATTTCTGCTGATTTTTTTACAGTTTTTATCGTTTTGTCACCTTCTTTTAAAATTTCTTTAGCTTCCCCTATTTTTTGTTTTGAAAGAATTTCCCCTTGTACTTTTTGGTTAGACAAAAACATATTTGCTCCAAATTGTCCTTTCTGATTTTCTAGATTTTCTAATTTTGTTTGCTCTGCTATTTTCTTTTGAATTTTTGTTTTTCCACTTAAACTATCAGCCAATGACGAAAGTATTTTATTTTCTTGACTTTCTTCTGTATCAGAATTTGATACTTTTTGCATATCTTTAATCTGCATCCCAGTAGTTAAATCTAAAAATACTTTCCCTAAATTTTCATCATTTTTTGGAATTACTTTAACTTCTGATTTTTTAATTTCATTTTTTTCATCATTCTTTTCATCGTTTTTTTCTATATCTTGTACCATTTTGTCGAGTAAGGAGGGCGAAATAGAGACTTTTCCTACTTTTGTATCAATAGTTTCTTTATGTACTTTTAAATCTTTTTCTCCAACTGTCTCTTTCGTTTCTACTTTTAAAAGTTGTTTTTTATCTTCTAAAAGCACAAGTGGAACAGTTTGTTTTGTTTCATTTTTTTGTTGGGAAATTACTTCATTTTTTGCATCTGCTATTACTTTTATATGAGATGTGTCAATCGTTTTTTCATTCTTTATAGTGATATTGTGTGTATTTTTACTAGATGATTCATCACTCTTGATTTCAATTTTAGAATCTTTTTTTACATCTTGCACCATTTTATCCAATAGCGATAAAGTTGATTTTTGTTCGGTACGAGTGTTGATTTTTTGTTCAGGAACTATAGCTACTTCAGGTTTAATCTCTTTTTTCAAATCTTGTATCATTTTATCTAATAGCGATATTGTTGATTTTTTCTCTGATTTTTCTTCTGATTTAATTTCTATTATTTTTTCATTTTTAGTACTTTTTAACTCTATTTTAGAATCATTCTTTTTGTCCAAAACTATAGTTTTATCAGTTATTTTTGAAACTTCTACATTTGGAACAATAATAGTATTTTTAGCACTTAGTTTTGTATCAAAAGTATTTTTTGCATTTTCTGTTGATTGTTGTATATTTTTTGCATCTTTTACAGCTAAAATATTTTGCCACTCTTTACTTGAAGAAAGCATATCTTTTTGCGAAGCTGGTGCGGATTCCACAGAAGTTTGCGATACATTTTTCAAAGGGTTTTGTACTGAAGATACTTTTGGCGGTACTTGTATTTGCCCCTCAACTACTTTTATTTTGGCATCTTTTAGCAGATTATCAAACAAAGACAATCCCTCTTTCTTGGTTTCTGGGACTAATTGGGTTGGTATACTCTTTGTATCACTTTGTTGTGTATGAAAAATTTCACTATTTAAAATATCATTAGCCATAATTATTTCACTTTCAATCTTTTAAGATTTTAAAATATCTATCGTTTTGCTATCCATAGATTTTTGTGTTTGAAATGAAGAAAGATTTGCTTCATAACTTCTCATGGCCTCCATCAAATCTGTCATCTCAACAACAGGATTGATATCTGGATAGGCGACATAGCCATCTTTATTTGCATCTGGGTGTTCTGGTTCGTATCTTAAAATTGGTGCACTTTTTGCATCTACAATCTCTTTAATTCCAACACCTATAGAAGGTGTTTGGTACACTTCTTTTTTTTGGATACTTGTAGAATTTTGCTTTTCAAGTTCTTTTTGCTTATCAAGTAAAATTTCTTGAAAGACTACATTTTGCTTTTTATATGGTCCGCCATCAAGACTATGTGTTGTTTGAGCATTTGCTATATTTGCACTCACAATATTAATTCGTGTTCTTTGTGCAGCCATTCCTGAAGTTGCTATATTGTATCCATCAAATAAACCCATCTTATTCCCCTTGATTTTCTACTTTTTTATTTAAAGAGTCACTTGCAAATTCAAACAAATGATTATAAACAGTTTCAATCATCATCTTTTCACTTTAAAAATAACCATTTACAGGGAGTAAATAGTGATTTTTAAAGTGAAAATCTAATGATTGCTACTATTCATACTCAAAATCTTTGAATTTGCAAGTGGCTCTAAAATCTAAATATTGATAGTTTGTGCTATAAAGTGTCTTGAAATGATGTAGGACTACTTAAAGTAGTTCAAATCATTTCAAGACACTTTAGAGTGCAAAATAGCAATATTTTAAACTTGCATTCTCATTACTTCTTTGTAAGCACTTAATGCCTTGTTTTTCACTTCAAGAGCTAATTTCAAACTAAGCTCAGCTTCTTCTATTTGTTGTACTGCTTTTTGTAAATTATCTACTTTTCCAGTCGCTATTTGTTCCATAGCATCATATGCTTTTACCTGAGATTTATTTACCTCTTCAAGTGATTTAGTCAACATAGAATCAAAACTTTCACCCTCGTCTTCATTTATATTAAGTTTTGGTGAAAATAGTTTATCAGTATCAAGTCCCTTTATAGAACTCATTATTTCGCCAATTTTCATGTGTTATTCTCCTTTATTTCTATGACTTACACTTCGTTTACTATTTTTTGAGATTTTATTTTTGTTTGTTGCAAACTCAAATCATTTAACAATCCATTGATTCTAGAGGATACTTCACTTAGTTCCATCGATTCTTTTTTATGGTCAAAATCATAAAGTAAAATAATAAGAGCTATCATCATATGAGACAACCCTTTGAAAGCAATTGTTGAAAAAATTACTCCAAATAACATTTCAACTGGAGTATATAAATCTGCATTTAAAGTGAAAAAAATTATAACTGCGAAAAAAGCAGTAGCTACATATGTATCTATAGTTTTACTTCGTATTACTTTATTCGAAAATTCTTCAACTAACACTTATGATATCTCTTTTACTAAATTATTTACTATATTGTTCAAGTCCAAACTTGCAACACTACTATCAAACTCTTTTACAAACAACTTTCGAAGTCTCCCTGTCGTAGCAATATTTAAATCCACAGAGATATTTCCGATATATTTTACCATAAAATGTTTATTTAATTTATTCTTTATAGCTAAATCTTTTAAAGATTTTGTAATTGTTTCCCCTATTTTAAAATTTGGAGTTTGATTAAAAAGTAAAAATAATCTTTTTTTTGTCTTGCTTAACATTTTAATAAGAGCATACACATCAGTTAAAGCACTTGGGTCGGTTGTAGTAATCGCTACAATCTCATCTGAAATTTCCAAGAACTCTTGCACATATTCATTTAAACCAGCTCCTGTATCTACTAGTAAAATATCATAAGCATCAAGAGAAACTATATCTTTTATTATTCTTGAATAGACGAAAGATGAAGTATTTTGTCCATATTGATACCCACTTTTGCCTGCGCACAATGAAATATTTTTATATCCTGTTTCAAGGATAACCTCTTTTAGCGTTGCACCTTTTTCTAGATAGTCATAAAAACTGTTATTTGGCTTCAAATTAAACAGTATTTGCATATTCGCCAAACCAATATCCGCATCAAAAACTAAAACTTTCTTTCCATAAAGCGATAATAAATAAGCCAAATTTGCAGTGATTGTTGATTTTCCAACACCACCTTTTCCTGAAGTTATCGCTATTATTTTCGTTCTTGAATTTTTTTTGCTTTGTGTTTTATACTCATTTGTCAAATGAATTAATTCTGAAGCTTGATGAGAAATAGTTTGAAACATATTATTTTTTCATCTTCTTTGGAATTTTTTGTTCCATAAAACAATTAATCAAATAATTATCATCAGCCACAATCAAATCATCTGGAACATTTTGCCCAATTGAGAGATAACTAATTGATTTTTTTATTTTATATGCAAAAGAGATAATATTCCCAAAACTTCTTGTTTCATCTAGCTTTGTAAAAAGTATATTATTAATTCCCAAAACTGAATACTTATCATAAATTTCAAGTAAATCATTTTTCTTAACATTTGCAGGAAGCACTAAAGTTTTCTCAATTTCAATATCTCTCAATTTATTTTGATAATCATGAATAGACTCTATTTTTTCTATGTCATATTGACTACTTCCAGCCGTATCTATCAAAATATAATGACAATCTTGCAATCTTAAAATAGCTTCTATTAAATCTTCACTTTTTTTCACTATTTCAAGAGGTAATCTCATAATATTTGAATATGCTTTAAGCTGTTCAATAGCTCCTACTCTAAAAGAATCTAGAGTGATAATTCCAACTTTATAATCCATCCCCATTTTATATGCAAATCTAGCTGCTAATTTTGCTATAGTTGTTGTTTTTCCAACTCCAGTTGGTCCTAAAAACATCATCACTTTTCTTTGATGTACTCTCATTGGTACTTCAAATTTTATAGGAATCATTCGTCGTAAAATCAATTTAAAAAAATCATTAATTTTTTGCTCATTTGACTTCATAGATAATGGAAGTTGTGTTATTGTTTTTTTCAAAATCGTATAAGTCATCTCTTCATCAAAATCATTTTTTTCAAATAATTTATAAATATCAATAAATTCTGAAGGAACAACAAGGTCATAAAGCTTACTCTTTGGTTCCCAAAGTGTTTTTTGAACTTTCTTTATCTCCTCTTGCATTTGCAAAATTTCTGCTCTAAAATCATAAAATTGTGGGTTTAATTCTGAGCCATTAGTTTTTTCTGCAACTTGAACCTTATGTCTTAATTTTTCTTCCTCTTTATTGTCCTCAAGTGCAATAAGAATTTCGTACATATTTTTTCCATTAGTTCTCTTATCGGATATTTTTTTAGTACTTATTACAATTCCATCATCACCACATTCTTTGAGTGCATTTTGCAAAGCTTCAGTAGGAGTTTCACCCAAAAAAGATAATGTCTTCATATTTTACATTCCATTCTTATCTATTTTTTCAATCATTCCATCTGGAGTTTTGACTTTAATATACTTATCAGTTTCACCAATAAATTCACCCGTTTTTTCTATAACAATATTTCCAAAATCAAATTTTATCTTATGATTTGGGGCATTTTCAACATCCTTATCACAGATTGGTGTGTTTTTCAAAATAAGTCTTTTTGTTATATATTCCTCTTCTAATAGTTTCAATTTATCAAATTTTGAACAAAAAGTATGTTTATTCCGATTGACCTCTTGCAAATCTTCCAGCACCAAATACTCTTTGTATTTCAAATCTTTTACTGAAACCAAAACAACTTCACCAAAAAGATTTAAAGCCATAAATAATAATAAAAATCCTTTCATCAAGCTCTCATCTCAAATAAAGATCCACCATTTTGTGTAGTAATTTCATCAATAATTTGTCTATACATCTCTTTTACGGGAAGGACTATTGAAGCTAATTTTCCATTTAATTCATATAATTCTCTAAGATGAACTTCTAATAAATTCACATCATCTCTAAATTGATTGATATCGGCTCCATCATTAATAGCATCCACAAGAATTTGGTTTAAAACTTTTTGGGATTCACCAATTTGCATCATAAGATCTAATTTTTCATCATTTCTCTCAAGAAGTTTTTCATGATTTGCACTTTTTACATCTTTTATATCTTCTTCTATAGCATTTTTAAGAGCCACTGCTAAATTAATCATACGATTTACTTGACTTTTTATCATTTATCACCCTTTTCTTTTTCACTTAAAAATTTAAACAGCATGCTACTTATTCCAAGGGTTCCAGAGCTTTGTCTTGCTAAACTTTCTGTGTACATCCCTTTTATTATTTCGCTTCCAGTACCTTCACCTGCAACTTTTGTATTTTTAAGTGAGATATCCATTATTTGTTGCATAAAAAAAGCTTCAAAATCATTGCAAACTTTTTTCAATTCTTTTTCATTTTTGGTATGCTTTAAATCATTGACTGTTTTGTTTGCTTGGTTAGCATTGGTTAGCATTGAAACACTAAAATCATTCATTCCTGCATTCATAAAATCCCTCTAATTTTCAACTCTATCAAAAAAGTTACTTTCTTTAAGTCCAGACTCTTTGACATTACTTGTGACAAATTTCAATTCCACTCTTCTATTTTCCGTACCAACATCACTTTTTGGTCTATATGAACCATAAGCCGATACTTTAAGTCTTGCTGGTTCAATTTTATTTTTTATTAACTCTTTTACTATAGCAATAGAACGAAGTGCTGACAAATCCCAAGTATCTCTTGGAATGCCACCACCTTTGATAGTTTCTTCAATACTTGAATGTCCAACAATTTCAATATCCATAGTATCTTCCATTGTTCGTATAACTCGTGCGATTTTTGTTAAAAATTTTGTAGCTTCTTCGCCTTGTATCTCATAATCTCCATCTGCAAACATCAAAGAAGCGGGAATATCCATAGTGTACTCATTATTATCTTTTGAAACTACAATAACATCTGGTGTTTCTTTTGAATCTGTTGCCTCATTGTAAGCTTGTGCTATTTCATCAAGTGCTTCAATATATTCACCATTATCATTCCCAGCCCCTGCATCCCCTTCGTTTCCAGCTTCACTTGCATTCATATGTTCAGCCGCTTGTTTTTCTTTTTCAGCAGCTGCTGTATCTTCTGCACCTTCTAAAAATCCCATACTTCGCCTCATAACATCAAAATACTCTTCAGCTTTTTTTTTATCCATCGTTGCCATTGATAAAAGAAGAATAAAAAAACACAAAAGAAGAGACATAAGGTCTCCAAATTGTACTAGCCAACCTGGTAAACACGCAGGACATTCTGGACACTTATTTTTTGCCATCTATCATCCAGCTACAGCAGGAAGTATTGCATTCATTTTCATTTTAATATTTCCTATTGATTCTCCAGCCGCAATCATTACGGCACCTTGAATAGTAATCTGATGAGCCGTCATCTCCACGCTATGTTTTTGCCCCAATTTTGATTCAATAATTCCAGCAAAAGCAGCCCCAGATAATGCTCCATAAAGAGTAGTAAGTAACGCAACTGCCATCGCAGGACCAACGGCTGATGGATCGGAAAGATTTGCAAGCATCGCAACAAGCCCTACAAGTGTTCCAATCATCCCCATAGCTCCAGCTGTACCACCAATCGCAGTAAAAAATGAAATTTTTGTTTTATGTCTATTTTCCATATGTTCTAGCTTGGTTTCCATCAAAGCTTCTATAACATCTGGTTTTGTATTATCTACAAGCAAAGCAAATGATTCTTTAAAAAATGGATTTTTCTCCTCCATTATTTTTTGCTCAACTGACATAACACCATTTTTCTTAATCTCTGTTGCATAATAAATAATTTTTTCTATCAACTCTGGAGTTGTTTCTACCTTAACATTTGAAAATGCAACTCCAACTGCTTTTCCAAATTGTTTCAAATCAGCCAATTCAAATTGAGCAATAGTAACAGATATCGTCCCTCCAAAAACCATAATAACAGAAGGGATATCTATATATGGACCAAATCCAACTCCTCCTAGCATAATTGAATAAGCTACTAGTGCATATACCCCAACAAATCCACCTAAGGTTGTTTTATCCATACTTTTATCCCTACAACTCTAATTTTTTTTCGCCAATGTGTTTAATTTTAACACCAAAACGACCATCAACTATTACCGCTTCACCTTCACCAATTTTGACACCATTTACAAGTATATCAAGTGGTTCATTTACCATCTGTTCAAGCTCAATAATATGTCCAATATCCCAGTTTACGATGTCTTTCAAAAGAAATGTTTTTAACCCAAGGCGGACACTAAATCGTAATTTTACACCAAAAAGAAGTTTCAAGTTTTCTGTTGACTCGTCTCCCAAAAGAGCCAAAACTGAAGCTGCTGCACCTTTTGCAATAGGTGACTTTTTATTATTGACAAACGATTCCTCTTCGTCTTCTTCATCAACAATCTCTTCACCTTCTGCAATTTTTCTAATATAAGGCAAAATATCATTGTCAAATTCTAAAAATAAACTTACTAATTCATTATTAAATTTAAAATCAAATCTATACAAATTATTTATTTCTGGCAAAGCTGAAATTTGTTTGATTGATGATTCTTTTTGCGACAAAGAAACACTTTTGATATCAGGAAAATCTTGAGCATTGATAGTTGTAGATAAACTCCCAGAAACTGTACTAATAATTTCTTTCGCGGCATCTAGTATCTCATCATCAATAGAAGGTTTAAGTTCTCCAATACCTCCAAGCATAAAATATTCAAATTTTGTCGAAATCAAAGTTGGTAAATAAAAAGTGATTTTGCTTTTTAACCCACCTTTTGTATCCATTTGGACAACCACAACGATACATTGTTCTGGGTCTATTTCGTCTTTTGAGGCTAATTTAACACCCTCTATCGAGGAACTTATAGATAACAAACTTTCAAATGTATTCTTAAATTCGTTATTTATAATATTTGATATATCAGATGCCACTTATTACCTCTGGTGTTAATTTTTTGCTAATTCTTCGTCTAGCGACTCTTGAAGATGTGCTTTGAGCCTCATTATCTGGTCTGTTGGAAATTGATACTCGACGCCTTCTTTTGAAATTCTTACAAAAAATTCTTTTGCTTCCGTGTCAAATCCAAACTTCACATTGTCTAGCAACACTTCTTTTTGTTTTGTTTCTTTAAGTTGATTATCTGCATTTTTGTATTTTTCGTCTGGCTGGATTGTGTGTTCTTTATCAACCGAAGCTATTTTACTCAATCTCTCAATATGCTCTACTTTTGACTGATCCATAATTTCTAATCTACCTAATTGCATTTTCTCCCCCTCATAGTTTTAAAATTTCGATTGATTATAGCAAAATATAGTTAATACCAAATCAAATAATACAAATTCAACGATAAAATGAGGCTATTTCGCTAGAGGGATTCCATAAAATCATCCATATTTTCTAACTTAAAATCTATAAAAAACCCATCGTATTTTTTAGTAAATAATTGTGATGCTGAATGCAATTTTAGATTCTGAAGCAGTTGTACTCCACTTAAAAATTTAGCATTATTATCATTGTATTGAAATTGCAACTCACCAATTGTAGCTAGTGCATTACTTTCATCACCAGCACTAAGATACGCAGCGGATAGTAACTCAAGAGTATAAACATCATTTAATGCATACTGATTTTGTAAAGACTCCATTATTCTAGCAGCAGATTTTGGAAATCCATCATAAAGTTGCACTATCGCTTTTGTTCGCAAATAGGATGGTGTTCTTTCATTTTTAATATTAAAATCAATTCTTTTATAAATACCTAATGATTTTACAATCTCAATATAATACTGAGCAATAAGAGGCGGTCCCTTCAGAAAATAATCATTATAGCTTTTTGGCAAAGTATCTTGTAATCTTGCTATATATTTGTATTTGCTTTCATTTGGTTTTTGCACCAAACTTCTAAACAGAAATACCATTGGGTCTTTCATATCAGCTTCAAGCAAAGGTTCATTTCCTAACATTTTTTTATTCTTTTTCATACTATCAAGAAAATCTAATCCTCTTAAAAAGATTGATTTTCTATCGTAAATTGAAACATTTTTTCCATTTAAAGCATATTTATTATCATAAATCAATTTATACACATATTTACCAAGATAGTTATAACTTCCAGCATTGCTTAAAAGATTATTTTTAAGTTTTTCAATATCTGGTTTTGGCATCTTTATCTCTCCTCTTGTCGCACATATCAATGCCATCGCACTATAAAGTTTATTGGATCTACTTAAATCATATGCTCGTTTAAAATATTTATACCCATTTATAAAATCAAAATTATGGGCGTAACTCAGTCCTAAATTATAGTATTCATATGATTTGACATTGTCTTTAGCATCTACCATTTGTTGGAGTTTTATTGTCCTTGTAATTGGGTCTTCTTTTGCTATATCTATAAATTGTTTATTATAATCAATCATCAAATCAAGTGCTTCAATATTGTCTTTATTTTTGAGTACAAATCCAAGTGCAGAGTCTGTATAAATCTCTTTTTTATCAACAAAAATAAAAGGTGCAAAATAAAAAATCATATCAATCGTACGATTAGGTGAAAATTCTACAACTCTATCAAAATATTCGCTACTATCATATTTATTTGGATTGAAAAATATTTTAATAGGCAATTTCTTATTGGCTTCAAAATTATTTATCTTCTTTTGAATCAAATCTATATCATCTTTTATTTTTGATACATTATTTGATTTCAAGTCTACAAACATTTTTAACCATAAGATATTATTTACCATACTTGGGTCGCTATAGTTAGATAATGCCAAATCAAGATAATTATTTGCTCGTGCTAATTCTTTTGTTTTTATATACAATAACGCAATTTTGAGGTCATCTTTCTCTTTCATTGTGTGTAGTATTTGTATCGCGGCATTATAATCTTTGAGAACAATATGAGTGTCAGCAAGTAGTCTTTTGACATTTTGCGTGTATTGTTTAGCGGACATTTTTTTTGCCGTATGTACAATGGTTTTTATATAGTTTCTATCATTGGTGATGAGATAAAGATAAAAAGAAGCACTAATGTACGAGAAACTATCTTCTTTTGCCGTTTCTTTAAGATCATGTATCTTTTTTAAATAAAGATAAGCATTATTCATAGATTTCAACTTATAATAAGCGATACCGATATTTAAGAAAGAGGGTATTTTTAGTATTTTTGCTGTTTTTTTAAAAAGCCCTATTGCTTGAAGATATTGCTCATTTTCAAGATACAAAACTGCATTATTAAAATCTGCTTCCAAAGATGTGGATTGTTCAATATGCAATAACTCTTTACTTTTGAAAAGTAAATTTGGTTGTGATTCATAAACTTGGTCATCTTTTGCATTCAAGTTTGAATACAAAATAA
>CAMCYD010000026.1 GCA_945883785.1 Helicobacter pylori PMSS1 | reverse complement strand
TTATGGCAGATGAACTTGTTTCTGATGCTAAAAGTAAAAAGTTTTAGGAAAAGGGAGATAACTGATTATGAATGAAACAATATTAGATGAATATGCATTTCTCGTAAGTGAAACAGATGAAAAAGGGATATGTACTTTTGCAAATGATGATTTTTGTAAAATAGCTGGATATACAATAGATGAACTTATAGGTCAGCCTCATAGTATAGTAAGACATAGAGATATGCCAAAAGCTGCATTTAAATCTCTTTGGGATACAGTCAAAAGAGGTGAGATTTGGACTGGATATGTGAAGAATGCTACTAAGTCTGGTGGATTTTATTGGGTATACGCAACAGTATATCCATTTGAAACCTGCGATGGTGGAAAAGGATACCTAAGCTGCCGAAGAAAACCAAGTAGAGAAGAGATAGAGGAACACGATAAACTTTATAAGGTTTGGAAATCTCAGGAGTAAGGTTGGTATAAAACAAGTTAAGCTGGGTTTAGTCAGCTTCTTCTTCGCTTGTGTTTACAAACTTTAATTCATAAAAACCGCACTCAATTCCACTGCTTTGTTTAACTACAATAGATGGAACTTGCTTTGACTTAAAACCATAAGCTTTACAACCATGCGGTTGATTTGGTTGCCAAGTGACAAAATAAAATTTACATTTTTGACATATTATTTGTTTATTCATTTTGAAATAATAACCAAAAGAGATAAATATATTATTTAGTAAATCAAAGCAAGGATTTAACAACTAAAAAAATAAAGTAGTAAATCAAAGTAAGGATTTAACAACTAAAAAAATAAAGTAGTAAATCAAAATAAGACTAATTTTATCTTATTTCGGATAAACTTCAAATAGTAAAATTAGACATAGATTTTGAATAGTATTTCCTATTAATGGAATGAAATATGAAAATATATGTTTTGATTTAGAGTAGAGCAGCAAAACAACTTCTTCATAAAAAAATGAAAAGATAATAATAGAAATTAAGGACATAAAATGGAAGTATATTTAGACAATAATTCAACAGCTCCAATAGATCCAAAAGTTAAAGATATTTTTTGTAAAACAACAGAAATATTTGGAAATGCAAATGTTATTTACAAGCAAGGTATTGAAACTAGGGCGGAATTGAATAAGGCTTATGATGTTATTTATAGTAGCTTAAAAGCAAGTGATGAGGATGATATAATTTTTACATCTTCTACAACTGAGGGCAATAATGCAGTTATTAAAACTTTTTTAGATGCATTTTTAAAAGGAAGTGGTAAAAATCACTTTATCTCTTGTGTTGCTGAACACTCAAGTATAAAATCTCCACTCGCTTATTGTAAAACTTTTGGTATGGAAGTTACATATTTAGGAACTGATTCAAATGGACTTGTAAGTACTCTGGAGTTAAAAAATGCCTTAAGACCAACTACGGCACTAGTTACAATCTTAACTGCTTCAAATGAAACAGGAGCAATTCAGCCAATAAAAGAGATGGCAAAAATAGCTCATGAAGCTGGTGTTCCATTTCACACAGATGGAGCTCAAGCTATTGGTAAAATAAAAGTTGATTTAGAAGATATGAGAGTAGATTATTTTACTTGGTCGGCTCATAAGTTTCATGGACCAAAAGGAATAGGCGGACTTTTCATCAAATCAAAAGCACCATTTATTCCATTGATTCACGGAAGTAAAAATGTGATGGGTGGAAAAAGAGCGGGAAGTATTTTCAATAATGGGATTTTTGCTATGGCAAAAGCTATTGAGATAGCAAATTCTGATATGAATGTTGCTTATATCAAAAATCATATTGGGCAACTTCGAGATAAGTTGGAAAAAGCTATATTGGCGATACCTGATACAAAATCATATGTTCCCTTGCAATACAGATTAAATAATCTTGTTGTAGCATCCTTTAAAGGAATTGAGGGCGAAGCGATGCTTTGGGATATGAATAAAAATGGAATTTATATTTCAACAGGAAGTAGTTGTAGTAGTGAAAGCTTGGAAGCAAGTGCGGTTGTTGAAGCATTAGGTGAAAAAGTTGAAATTGCAAATGCTACAGTTATGTTTGCACTTAGTAGATTCACAACTCATGAAGAGATAGACTATGTGATAGAAAAATTAACAACTATAGTTTCAAGATTAAGAGAGATTTCTATGACTTATGCAAAGCAACAAGCTTTTAGTATTCATGAGCGAGAAGAATAAAATATAAGAATAAAGTGGTGGGAAAACTCGTTTTCCCTTTATGATTTCTCACTTTAGGATTGACTTGTCAAGCCGTTAAAAGTAAACATTAAACAATAGGTCCCTTTTAAAATGGGACATTTTAAAAGGAGAGCAAGATTATGGCGAGAAGTGATTTAATAAGTGGAAATGTTTGGGAACAATACAGTAAAAAAGTTCAGATGCGAATGGACAACCCAAGAGCAATGGGTGAACTTACAGAAGAAGATGCTGTAAGATTGGGAGGTAAACTTATAGTGGCTGATTTTGGGGCCGAAAGTTGTGGAGATGCAGTTAGACTTTTTTGGATAGTCGATACTAAAACAGATAAAATACTTGATAGTAAATTTAAGTCTTTTGGTTGTGGAACTGCTATCGCTTCAAGTGATGCTATGGCGGAACTTTGCATTGGAAAAACCGTTGATGAAGCGATTCATATCACAAATACAGAAGTTGAACTTTTTTTAAGAGATGACGATGGAACTCCTGCTGTTCCACCTCAAAAAATGCATTGTAGTGTTATGGCTTATGATGTTATTATTGAAGCAGCAGCTCAGTACAAAGGGGTTGAAAGAAGTAGTTTACAAAATCAAGATATAGTTTGTGAGTGTGCAAGAGCAACAAGAGCTGATATTATAAATGCAATAAAAACTTATGATTTGAAAACATTAGATGAGATAGGAGCTAAAACTAAAGCTGGAACTTATTGCAAATCATGCAGAGAACCAGGTGGTCATGAGGTGCGAGAAGTTTATCTTATCGATATACTTCAAGAAGTTAGAGAAGAGATGATGCAACATAGTTTGACTGAAGCTGCCAACACAACTGCAACTGGAGAAAATGCTTTTGATAAGATGACAATTGTTCAAAGAATAAAAGCAGTTGATGCTGTGATTGATGAGTATATCAGACCTATGCTTGTTATGGATGGTGGAAATATGGAGATTATTGATATTAAAGAAAACTTGCCATATTATGATATTTATATCAGATATTTAGGTGCTTGTGGAAGTTGTGCAAGTGGAAGTACTGGGACATTGTATGCGATAGAATCAACTCTAAAACACAAAGTGGATGAGAATATTAGAGTTTTACCAGTATGAAACTCTTTGTATAGTTGGTATAAAAAAAGCCTCTGAAATTTTTTCAGAGGCTTTTTTATTTTTTACAAAGAAAATAATCTTTTATTTTCCGCCTAAATATTCAAATACAGATTTGTAAAGGTTTTGAATATCAGTTTTTCCAACAAAGTCATCTACACCAATGGAAGACATTTTATTTTTAATAGCCGTTGTTGTCATACTAGAGTTTACGACGATAGGAATATGAGCCAAATCTGAATTTCCTTTGATAAATTGAGCGACTTGGAAACCATCAGTTCCTGGCATCTCAATATCAGTAATCACACAACCCACACTATGCGGATCAATATGTTTTAATCTTTCTACTAATTTGGTTCCATTATCAAATATTTCGTATTGAGCTTCTATTTTTTTGAAAAATGCTATCAAAATTTCTCTAGCAACCCTACTATCTTCAGCCGCTAGTATCACTTTTTTATTGTTAACTGGTTTGTCTATATATTTGTCAAGTTGAGCTTGACCATCATCTGTCCAACCAATATCCACTAAAAGTTGTTCCGCATTAAATACTGTACAAAGTTTAGTTTGTTTGTTAACTTCAACATAAGTAGTATATGTAACTTTTGAATTTTGTTCTTCATTATTAATAAGTTCAGCAGTTGTTTTTTCAACTATATTAATAACATCTTTTACTAAAAATCCTACTTGATGATTATTGAACTCACAAAAAATAATGAGCTTATATTGGTCAATTGGAAGAGATGGATGGCCCAACCATCTATCAAGGTTTACAAGCGTAATTGGTACCCCTCTTATCGTAGCTATTCCTTCAATAATATCACTATCAGTTGGAGTATCAGAGATGCTAACCTCTTCTGTGATTATAAAAGCTTTAATTTTAGCTATATTGATAGCATATATATTTCCTTTACCAGTATAAAAAACAGCAAGTTGTTGCACATTTCGTAAATGCGCTCGTGTTAATTGTTCAACACTATTACTAATACCACTCATATTATCTTCCTCATATATGTAAATTTGTTAAATTCTATCTTTAATTAGCTTAAAAAAAAGCTATAAAACATATGAAATAAAATCACTTTTTTATAACTTTTTATTTTTCTATTGACTGCAATACACCAATAACTTCATCTAAATTTGCTAATGGAATGTGAACTTTCCATTCTATGTCGGCACCATTGAGAGATATGGCAATGCTTGCTACCGTAGATGAATCTTTACCGTATGGCTCAGTTATTGTTGTGACACTTATAAAGCCTTTTTTGCTGCTTGCTAATGGGATGATTTTTGTTTCATTTAACATTTTAATTCCTTTTTTTATTCTTTATTCCCCAAAATTTTATCGGTTATTTGTTTAACACCATCTTTTTTTATAATACCAATTAAATTTTTACTTATTTTTTCCAAATCAGCACTAAAAATTTCTTCAAGTATAGTTTCATCTAATTCTTTTTGTAATTTTAAAAAACATACATTTTCATCAAGTAAAAATTTGGCGTTAAAATATTGATGATTTAAACTAGCATATGGATACGGAATAAATAATGTTGGAATTCCCAAAGCACAAAGTTCCCATAAAGAACTAGCTCCACTCCTGCTTACAGCAAAATCTGCTTGATCCATAAAAGCTAAAATATTTTTGTCAAAATCAAAAACGGTAGCATTTATATTGTTTTCAGTATAAAATAATTTGCATCTTTCTAGATCACTTTTCCCAGTTTGATGGATGATATTTATCCCTTTTTCCGTCAATAGAAGAGCAATTTTCAAAGCAAAATCATTAATAGCGGTTGCACCTTGTGATCCACCTAGAAAAATGATAGTTTTTATCTCTTTCCTCACTCGTTGAAATTCAAAAAACTTTTGATTAATTGGATAATCTTTAATAGAGGAATTTTGATCATAAGAGCTAAAAACTTCTTTTGCAAACTTTGAAGTGATTTTGTTAAGATTCCCCATCACAGAATTTTGCTCATGAATAAAAAGCTCTAATCCTCCTAAAATAGCACCAAATGATGCACTTGCCGCACTAAAACCACCAACACTTATTATTTTTTTTACGCTATATTTTTTCATAATATCTTTACAAAAAAAAGCTTCTTTGATGATTTTGAAAAGCGATGCAAATTTGCCAAAAAAGTTTTGATTCACGACACCTTTTGTCGCTAAAAAATAGCGAAGTTCTATCTTCTCATAATTTTCAAACCAATCCCTATCCGCACCTTTCATTGAGCCTATGAAAATGACTTTGTATCCTCTGTCATAAAGCTCATCGATTAAACTTTTTGCGACTGATAAATGACCACCAGTTCCACCGCCAGTCACAACTATATAATTATGTGTACTATTTTTTTTCATATCTCTCCCATATACATTCTTCTTCTAAATTTGGTCTATTTTGCAACACATCAAAAGGGGCATACTCTTCCTTGTAGCCCATACTATGATGATTTTTTATCCAGTATCCCAAAAATAAATGAGGTATTTTTGACAATTTAGCTAAATTAAGTTGAATTAAAATAGAAAATTTCCCAAGAGACCTCTCTTGATAATTATGGTCGTAGTAACAATAAATAGCCGACATCCCATTTTCTAAAATATCACAAAGTGCAACACAAATAAGTGTATCGTCTAAAAAATATAAAATTTCTTTTCCATAACTGTTTGCTCCATCTACATAAGAAGACTGATAGTCTTGTGGAGTGATGATATTTTCAGGCCAATCTTTTTTTTCATTCATATAGCGGTGGTATTTATGAAAAAGAGTGAGATGCTCAACGGTAAGAGTTGGTTTTTGAATGTAGATTTTCAAGTCTTTATTTTTATTGAATATTCTTCTATGAGATGCAGTAAATTGAAATTTCTCGACATCAATTCGTATCGTTTTACATTCAAAACAATCTTTGCACTCTGGCACAAAATGGACATAGCCAAATCTTCTCCAGCCTCTTTCTATCATAGCAGAGTTTATGGTATCACTACAATGTGGCATATATTTATACCTAATATCAGATAACTTGTCTTCTAGATAAGGACAAATTTTCGATTCTTCAAATAATTCACTTATATTTTCATTTTTATTCATATTCTTATTATATCAAAAGTGTTATAATAAATCCAATTTGTGTGAGATATTGTCATCATAAAGCAAACTAAAGCTTATATTGTATGTCATTGCGAGGAACGAAGCAATCCATAAGTCGGCTTCTTGGATTGCTTCGTTCCTCGCAATGACTGGAGCATAAAACCATAGTTTGCTTTGGGACGACTATATTTGCAAGTGACTCGATATATTAAGGAATTTTTTTTGTTACGATTACTTCTTATTTGTGCGTTTATTTTTAATAGTAGTGTTTTTGGTTTTGAAGATTTGTCTTTGCATTTTTCTAAAGTTGAGAAGAAATATCTTGATCAACATAAGGTTATTAAAATGTGTAATAATCCAAATTGGGAGCCTATAGAATTTGCAGCCAACAATGACCAATCACAAATGAGTGGGATTGCTATGGATGTTTTAAATATTTTAGAAAAAAAATTAAATGTCGAATTTAAAAATGTCCCAACAAAAGATTGGGCAGAATCACAACAGTTTTTGAAAGAAAGGAAATGTGATATTTTACCTGCTGCTGGAAAAACTGTTAAGCGAGAAGAATATGCAAATTTTACGAAACCGTATCTTGACTATAAAATTGCCATTATTTCAAAAACAAGAACACAGCCGATAGAGGAATTGTCAGAACTTGATGGTAAAACAATGACACGAAAAAATGGTAGCAGTCTTATAGATATGATAAAAGAAAAAAATAAGTATGTAAATGTGATTAAGACAGAAGGTTATTTGGAATCACTTACTATGGTGCAAGATGGGCGAGCTGATTTTACAATAGCACCAGTTCCTGAAGCGTCATACTATATGTCAAAATTTGGACTGTATGATTTGCATATTTTAGGATACATTGATACTACTATGAAGCTTTCAATTGCTGTAAGGAATGATAATCTTTTATTACTTACTGTTTTGGATAAAGGACTATCCTCAATTAAATCATCTGAAATGAAACAAATTCATGATGATTGGACAAATATTAAATTTAAAGAATCATTTTCTGAAACAAAAATCGCAAAAGCTTTAGTTATGGGATTCTTTGTATTTATTTTATTTTTTATGTATAGAAATTTTATGACCAATAAAGCAAATAAAAATCTCAAAAAGGCAGTTACGGAAAAAACTTTAGAACTAGAAAAGTTAAACAAGGAACTAACAGAATACAGCTCAAAACTGAAAGACCTCAATGAAAATTTGGAACAAAAAATAGTAATGGAAGTAGACAAGACAAAAAAGATTGAAAATCAACTCTTCCAATCAGAAAAAATGGCAGCAATGGGTGAAATGATAGGAAATATAGCTCATCAGTGGAGACAACCATTGAGCCTTATTTCAACATCTGCGACAGGAGTATTGATGCAACAAGAATTCAATATTTTAGATGATGTTTATCTTTGTACCAGAATGAATGATATCAACAATGCAACACAATTTTTATCAAAAACAATAGATGATTTTAGAGATTTAGTCAAAGGCGATTTGGTTCTTGAAAAATTTAATTTATTGGAAAATATCAATAAATGCCTTACGATAGAAGAACCAATTTTAAGAAACTATAATGTAAAACTTATAAAAAATATTGATGAAACTATAGAAATAATCTCTTATCAAAATCCTATTATTCAATCTTTGATGAATGTTATCAATAATGCAAAAGATATCTTAGTTGAAAAAAAATTAGACAAAAAATATATTTTTCTTGGTACTGTCATGGATAAAAACAGTGTCATCATAACAGTCAAAGATAATGGTGGTGGGATATCTGAAAGTATCATCGAACATATTTTTGAGCCATATTTTACAACAAAACACAAAACACAAGGGACAGGACTTGGGCTCCATATGACTTATAATATGATAATAAATGAGCTACAAGGAAGTATCATAGTCAAAAATAGAACTTATGAATATGAAAATGAGATTTATAATGGTGCGGAATTTATTATAAGATTGCCATTAGAAGTTGTTGTTAAAGAACAAGAGAAAGAAGAGATTTTAGAAGAAAATAGAGATGAGATAAAAGAACTCAAATAAATATAGTAAGGATGTAAAATGGATATTATTCAAGAAACGCTAGACCATTTACGGTTGAGTAATTGTGGAACTGACGGCACTTTTTTTCAAGCTGTCAAAGAAGTTTTAGAGTCAATTTCTCCACTTATAGAAGCTGATAAAAGATATCAAGATAACTCTATTGTAAAAAGATTAGTTATTCCTGATAGACAAATCCAATTTAAAGTGAGTTGGCTAGATGATAACAATAAAATTCAAGTAAATAATGGATATAGAGTGCAGTTTAATAATGCTCTTGGACCTTATAAAGGTGGTCTTCGATTTCATCCAAGTGTGAATAGTGGGATTTTAAAATTTTTAGGATTTGAACAAATATTTAAAAATTCCCTTACAGGACTTCCTATGGGTGGAGCCAAAGGGGGAAGTGATTTTGACCCAAAAGGGAAATCTGATACTGAAGTGATGAAGTTTTGTCGTTCTTTTATGATAGAACTTCACAGATATATAGGGTCTAGAATCGATGTTCCAGCTGGAGATATTGGTGTCGGTGCAAGAGAAATAGGGTATTTGTATGGAACTTACAAGCAAATTACCTCTTCGTATGATGGGGTATTGACAGGGAAACCATTTTTCTTTGGTGGAAGTTTGATGAGACCTGAGGCTACTGGATATGGAGTGGTGTATTTTGCAAAAGAGATGTTAGAACTTGAGCATAAAAAAAGTTTAACTGGACAAATTTGCACGGTGAGTGGAAGTGGAAATGTTGCGATTTATACTATTGAAAAACTAAAACACTTAGGGGCAATTCCAGTAACTTGTAGTGATAGTACTGGGTATATTTATGATAAAAGAGGAGTTGATACAGAACTTCTTAAAGTGATAAAATTTCAAAAAAGGCTTACTCTTGAAGCTTATCTTGAAACATACAAAAGTGCTATTTATGTAAAAGTTGAAGAGTATGAAAAGGATTCTCATGGAGTATGGAGTATCCCCTGTTATGCTGCATTTCCATGTGCGACACAAAATGAATTGACTTTACATGATGCAAAAAATTTAATTGCAAATGGTGTGGAAATAGTAACTGAAGGTGCAAATATGCCTACAACCCCTGAAGCTACTTTACTGTTACAAAAAGAGGGTGTATTGTTTGCACCAGCAAAAGCTGCAAATGCTGGAGGGGTTGCGGTAAGTGGATTTGAGATGAGTCAAAATGCTTCAATGCAAAAATGGTCATATGAAAAAGTGGATTTGAAACTTCAAGAAACGATGAAACAAATCTCAAAGAAAATTGTTTTGACTGCAAAAGATTATGGATTTGATAGAAACTATGTCCATGGGGCGAATATTGCAGGGTTCAAAAAAGTAGCAGATGCTATGATTGCAGAAGGGATTTAAAAGTCGTTAGTTTTTAGTCGCTAGTCGTTAGTTACCAAAAACTAAAAACCAAAAACGAAGAAGGAAAAATGGAAGAACTATCATTACAAATTGAGGAACTTATCTCAAACAATGCACCAGATTTTGAGATAGCAAAGGTTATAAAAACAGCTATAAAAGGCTATTTGTCATCACTTGATGAGATATTTAATGATTCTCAAGGAAAAGATTTTTTTGTCAAACACACCAAAACAATAGATGGTTTTATCAAAATCTTGTACAAATATCTTTTACGAAAACATTTTGGTGATTTTTTGCCGATGAGCAACTCTATCCCTATCACTTTAGTGGCACTTGGAAGTTATGGAAGAGAGCAACTCTGTGTCTATAGTGATATTGATTTGATGGTGCTTTATAAGGATATCAAAGGGTTCAACCTCAAACCAATTATGGAAGAACTTATGATACTTGCTTGGGATAGTGGACTTAAACTTGGCTCTCGTGTACATGAACTTGATGAGGTTGTAAGTGCTGTTCGTACTGATATCACTATCAAAACTTCTATTATGGAATCAAGATTTATCTATGGTTCCAAAATACTTTGGTATGGATTTCAAAATAAACTCTCCATTATCCAAAAAGAGTTCCAAAAAGAGTTTGTTTTGGAAAAACTTGCTGAACACAAAACAAGACTTTTAAAATACCCACTCAAAATGGAACCAAATATCAAAGATGGTTATGGCGGGATGAGAGAGTCTAATATGTTGTTTTGGATGGCAAATATCAGATATGGTGTCAGTAGCACAAAAGATTTGATAGGGGTACACTTTAGTGATGGGGAATACAAAGTCTATAGAAGTTCTTTAGAGTTTGTGTTTCGAGTACGAAATGCACTCCATTTAATCGCAAAGAAAAAACTTGATACGGTCAATTTTGATGTTTTACCAGAACTTGCTTCAAAGCTTGGATTTGTTCATACGGCAAAACTTACAAAAGAGAGACAGTGTATGGAAAAACTCTTTGAATCGCTCCACAATATCCACTCTTTTAGTTCGGTGATGGTAAAAAAAATAGTAAGACCTTATTTATTTGAAGCTAAAAATATCTCTAAGCTAAAAGAGTTTAGAATCAAAAAAAACCTTTTTATTTGTGACAATGTCCTTTATACTTCATTTAAAAGAAAACCAAAAAATTTGTATGATTTGCTCAAAGAGTTAAATGAACTCCCAATAACTATCAAAAAATTTGATAACTCTTATGTTTATTTTGCAAAAAAAACCCTTCTTCCCTCGAATTTGACGGCAAAAGTAAAACAACAAATTAAAACACTTCTTGAAAAAGAAAATCTTTATCCAATAGTGAAAATGCTCTACAAAGCTGACCTTTTTAAAGTGATTTTGCCATCAGTGAAGATGATAACAAATCAACCCCAGTTTGATGGATATCATACTCATCCTGTTGATATTCACACTATAAAAGCACTTTGGCACACAAATAATATTAAAGATAATTTTGTTTTAAATGTTTACAATGACTTATCAAAAAACAATAAATCACTTTTGAACTTTTTAGTTTTATTTCACGATATAGGAAAAGGGAGAAATAAAGACCATCATATTGTGAGTCAAGATTTATTTAAAAAATTTGCAAAATCAATCAATCTCAGTGAAGCAAATATTAACCTTGCTTCAAGGGTTATCAGGTACCACAATCTAATGTCTTCAACTGCAACCAATGAGGATATTTACTCACAAAAAGTTATTTTAAACTTTACAGCACTTCTCCAAACAAGGGAGGCTTTGGATTTACTCCTTTGCTTTACTTATTGTGATATCAACTCTGTTGGTGTTGGTGTATATAAAAGTAGTACGGCAAATTTACTCAAAGAGCTTTATTTGCAAAGTATCCAAAGTTTTGAAAATGAGGGGCTTTTAAAAGATAGTAGTAGACGACTTCAAAAAGAAAATGCTATCAAAAACAATAAAGATTTTCAAAGTTTAGATGCAAAAATGCAAAAAAAGATTCTTCAAATCGAATCAAATCAGTTATTTTTAGTCCATAAAGCAAGTGATATTATCGCTTTAGCACGAAAAGCCAAAGATGTCACAACAGCAACTTATGAGATAGACAATAGTGAAACTTTGAGTATTAAAATAATAAGGGTCAATCCCCTCAATCTTGGGTATTTACTTGGAAAATTAAGCTTTTTAGATTTGGCTAGTATGGATATTTTTAAATTGTATGATGATAAAAAATATTTTGAGATACGATTTGGTAGCAAAGTTGATGAGGGCGACCTCCTTTTTATAGAAGAGATTTTGGAAAATTCCTTTGATATGGGTAAAAAATTTAATCATAAAAAACCAAGTATAAAGAGAGAAGATATTAAAATAGACTGCAACCATAGAGATGAATTGGCTCAAGTAAAGATTGAGACAAAAGACCAAAAAGGACTTTTTGCTTATGTCGCTCAAATTTTTGACGATTTTAATATTGAGATAGAAAGTGCTAAAATTCATTCAATTAGAGGGAAAGTCAATGACCTTATTTTGATTGAAAAAAATGGCAATTTTTGTGTCAATTCTGAAAAAATTCTTGATTTGTTGACAGAAGATAGATGAACACAAAGATAAATTGATTTTTAGAAATAAGGATTTGTATGGAAATTATTATAGCTGGGGCTGGGAGAGTTGGTTTTCGATTGGCACAAGCATTGAGCGAAAAACACAATGTAATTTTAATAGATAGCAACGAGGTTGCCTTGGAAAAGATACAAGAAAGTATTGATGTTTTAACAATTTGCGGGAATGTAGAAGACCCAAAAAGTTACAAAACATTAGTAGATAAAGATATTGATATTTTTGTTGCTGTTACTGATGCTGATGAAACAAATCTTATCGCTTCGATAATCGCTTCTGAAAAAATCAATGTAAAACAAAAAATTATTAGGTTGAAACAAGAATTTTTTGCAAAAAGTAGTATTGCTCAAAAGATAGGGATAACAGATGCTGTTTTCCCTTACAATCAAACTGCAAAAGGGATAATTTCCCTTTTAAATTATCCAAAAGCGAATAATGTCAAAAGTTTTCCAAATACAAAAAATAAACTTATTTCTATACGAATTGACAATGACCACCACGAATTATCTATCTTTAAAATCGATTCAAAAAAGGTGAAAGTTGTTGGTATTGATAGTGGAAAAAGACTATATATTCCAAATGGTGATGAAAAACTTCATAGTGGTAATATGGCATATTTATTTGGAGATGAAAAAGAGATTGAAAAAATTGCTTTTAAATTAAATAGTTCAATGCCAAAAAAAATCAAAAACATTGCTATTTTTGGGGCAGATATTTTAGGAATTGAGATAGCAAAAGCTTTGATTGAAAATGGGGCAAATGTAAAAATAATCGAAAAAGATTTAAAAAAATGCAATTTTGCATCGGAAGTTTTACAAAATAAGGCAACTATCATCAATAGTAAATATGGGGATTTTAGACTTTACAATGATGAAGGGCTTAAAAATGCCGATATGATAATCGCTTCCACTTCAAATGATGAGGAAAATATTATTAAATGTATTGAAGCAAAAGCACAAGGAGTTCAAAAAGTTATAGCGATAAACAATGACATAGAATATTATAAACTTATGCACACTTTGGGAGTAATCGTAGTACGAGGTCCAAAAACAAACGCTTTTTATTCGATTATGGAGATAATTGGTTCAAATAAAGTTGTCAATGAAAAGCTGTTTTGCGGAGGAAGTGGCATCTCTTTTTTGAAAGATGTCGAAGTAAATAAACAAATACAACCACTTAATATTCAGGGTGTAATAACATATTTGATACAAAATGAAGAATTTGAAATTTTCCATTCTAAAAAAACAGTAGACTCTAGCGGACAAATAGTAACATTTGCCATGATAGAAAAAGAGGAGGAAGTGAGACGATGGATAAACAAGCTTTAAAGAATATCATCAAATTATTGAGTATTATTGGTGTTTATCTTGCTCTATTTTTTCTTATTCCTATCGCTGTTGGATTGTATTACCATGAAGATGTATTTTTATTTGGAGTTTTTGATTTTCTCTTTTTTATATTGAATGGATTTGTTTTTTTGCTTCTTAGAAAGCACGATATTATATTGTCAATACGAGATGGGATATTGAGTGTCAATCTTATTTGGATACTTGTAGGATTTGCAGGAGCGATACCTTTGTGGCTTTATAGTGATATAACTTTGATGCAAGGTGTTTTTGAATCTATCAGTGGATTTACAACTACGGGAGCGACTATTTATGCTGATATTGAGATATTACCCCATTCTATTTTGATTTTAAGAAGTCTGACACACTGGATTGGTGGGATGGGGATATTAGTTTTGGGCGTTGGACTCTTGTCTCTCATCAATCCAAGTGGTTCTCTGGCGCTTTTCAAAGCCGAATCAACAGGGATAAAACTTGATAAATCAACTCCAAAGATTAAAGATACAGCGATGATACTTTGGGGTATTTATATTCTTTTAACTGCTACAAACATACTTTTTTTACTTGTAGGAGATATGGGATTATTCGATGCGATAAATCATGCTTTTAGTACTATTTCGACAGGGGGATTTTCTACAAAAAATAGCTCTCTAGGCGCTTTTAATAGTCCATTTATTATTTGGACAACAACATTTTTTATGTTGATTTCAGGAATTACATTTTTAGCGCACCTAAAAGCAATTCGTGGAAATTTTCATGGCTACAACAATGAGGAAACAGTCTGGTATTTGATAGTTTTTGTTCTTTTGTCTTTAACTTTAACATTAGTAAGATACCAAGGAAGTGACGATTCGTTTTTTGTCGCTTGTACTCATGCAAGTTTTACTATATCTTCGTTGATGACAACTACAGGATTTGCCTCTACTGATTATGAAACTTGGGGACAACTAGCTATTGTTATATCTTTGCTGGCTATGATAGTAAGTGGAAATGGTGGTTCAACTGCTGGTGGTGTGAAAGTTATCAGGTATATTGTTGCTCTCAAAGTTATGTTAAGTGAATTTAAAAAGATACTTCATCCAAATGCAATACTTAAAATCTTTATTAATGGTTCCATTATTTCTTCATCACTCATCTCAATGACACTTGCTTTTATATTGCTTTTTGTTGTTACGAATACTCTTGTAATTTTTTATCTGTACGGAAGTGGATATGATATGACAACGGCTTTTTCAGCATCGATAGCATGTGTTGGAAATATCGGACCAGGATTTGGACTTGTAGGACCATCTCATACCTATGCTTTATTTCATGATTTAGATTTGTTTGTTCTTTCATTAGCAATGATTATTGGAAGACTTGAAATATTTACATTTTTACTTATTTTTCTCCCAAGTTTTTGGAAAAGATTTTAGGTTAGATTGATTATAATCAGTCTATATTTTTATGGGAAAAAAAGTGACAAAAAAATTACTATTATTATTATTTATTTTTACTTCAACATTGATGGCAACACCAAGCGATAAAGTTTCAGTTCAACTTTTATGGAAGCATCAATTTGAATTTGCTGGTTTTTATATGGCAAAAGAGAAAGGTTTTTATAAAGATTCTAAACTTGATGTTGAACTGAAAGAGTATAATTTTGGTACAAACATCACGAATGATGTAGTCAAGCAAGTTGCAACTTTTGGTGTTGGATATCCAAATATTATCCTTGATAAGTCAAGAAAATCTCCAATTGTTCTTTTAAATGCTTTTTTTCAAACCTCTCCCCATATTCTTGTAGTGCTTGAAAAATCTGGTATCAAAACGATTAAAGATATGAAACATAAAACAATTATGATAGAAAATGATGCTATTCAAAATGCTCCACTTTTGAGTATGTTGCATTCAAATGGAGTATCTTTGGATGAAGTGAAGCTCGTCAAACCTAGCTTTGATATCAATGATTTGATAAAGGGAAAAGTAGATGTTTTTTCAGCTTATAGTTCCAATGAATTGTATAAACTTGATAATTTAGGGATAAAATATAAAGTTTTTGACCCAAAAGATTATGGTTTTGATTTTTATAATGATTTGTTATTTACTTCTCAAGATTTGGTTGCAAAAAATCCAGAGTTGGTCTCAAGGTTTCAAAGTGCAACTTTAAAAGGTTGGGAATATGCTTTTTCACATATTGAAGAGACAATTCATGTGATAGAAACTAAATATGGTACACAAAATAAATCTCATGGAGCTTTGACATTTGAATCCAAAGTGCTTAAAAATTTAGCATATAAAAAGGGAATCTCTTTTGGTAATATTGATACAAATAAATTGAAAAGAATACAAGATGTTTATGGGCTTATGGGACTTATGAAAGATGATATTGATTTTAAAAATTTTCTATTTGATAGCAATAAAATATACCTTACAAACGATGAAAAAGCTTTTATTAAAAACACAAACTTGAATGTTTCGGTATCAAAAGATTGTAGACCTTTTAGCTTTCAAAATAAAGATGGTGCTCCTGCTGGAATCTCTGCTGAATATTGGGATATTATAGTAAAAGAGTTGGGCTTAAATGTTCAGTATCAATTTTCAGATACATTCACACAACAGTTGGATGATATAAAAAATAAAACGGCAGATATTATATTTAGTACTGGAGAAACGGAAGATAGAGAAAAGTACGCGATTTTTACTAAAGAATATGTCTCCTTTCCCATCTCAATAGCAACACAAAAAGATCAAGATTTTATAGAAGATTTTTCTAAAGTTACAGATAAAAAGATAGCAGTAGGGAAAAATTTTACTGCTCACAAATTACTTCAAAAACTCTATCCAAAGATAAATTTTGTATTTGTAGATAATATTCCAGATGGACTTAAATTGGTACAAGAGGGGAAAGTATTTGGATTTGTTGATATGAAACCAATACTTACATATAATATTAAAAGATTACAATATGAGGATATAAAAATAGCTGGAAATACGGGAGCTATTTTTAAAGTAGCTATTATGATACGAGATGATTACCCGCTTCTACAATCTATTTTAAATAAAGCTATCACTAATGCAAATAAAGATGCTATTCATACTATTGTTAAATCGTATGAAAATATAGAATTTGAAAAATCGTATGATTATAAATTTTTGTATCCATTTATACTTTTGATAATGGTAATTTTTATGGCTTTTGTACTGAGACAATATTTTTTAAATAAAACAAACAGAAGACTTCAAATTTTAGTAAAAGAACAAACACAAGATTTGAGAGAATTAAATGAAACACTCGAGGTAAGAATAAAAAAAGCGATAGAAGAAAATCTCAATAAAGATGCGATTTTGTATCAGCAAGCAAAAATGGCTTCAATGGGGGAGATGATAGGAAATATCGCTCACCAATGGAGACAACCGTTAAGTGTAATAAGTACTACCGTTACTGGAATGAGTTTTAAAATGGAATATGGGGCAAAAGTAGAGGAAGAAGAATTGCTAGAATCATTTGAAAGGGTAAACGATACTGTTCAATTTTTGTCTAAAACGATTGACGACTTTCAAGATTATTTAAAACCACAAAAAACTGATGAGTTATTTAATATTAAAGATGTTATTACAAAAAATTTAGAGATGTTTGGAAAGACATTTTCAAATAATGATATAAAGATTGTTTTAGATATTCATAATGTTTTCGTCAACAATAGCAAAAATGAATTATTGCAAGTTACTATCAATATTTTAAATAATGCAAAAGATGCTCTTAAAGAGTTTGTAGCTGAAAATAAATTGTTATTTATTTCTGTGTATCAAGAGGGGGATTTGGGAATAATTTCTATCAAAGATAATGCTGGAGGTGTTTCAAATGAAGTGTTACCAAAAATTTTTGATGCTTATTTTACAACAAAACACAAATCACAAGGGACAGGACTTGGACTTTATATGAGTTATCAAATCATTACAAATAGATTTGGTGGGGTCATTGATGTGATGAACAAAGAGTATGAGTATCAAGGGGAACACTATACAGGGGCAAATTTTAAAATAATCATACCTCTTTCATAATTTTAGGGATACCCTTAATTTAGTTTGGTATAATCGCACCTTTAAGAGACCACTGCACAACCAAAACAATTCATTGCAAACACTCTATTTTGCATCTTTTTATTCAAAAAATAGCCATTTACAGGGAGTAAATGGCTATTTTTTGAATAAAAATCTGCTAAAACATAGCATTCACACTAAACTATTTTGGTTATGCAGTGGTCTCTTTAAATTGAATATAAAATGATAAGGAACGAAAAATGTTGTACACATGCGGACATAAAATACCAGATAGCGATAGTATTATCGGAGCTATTTCGATGGCATATCTTCAAAAAGAATTAGGAAATGAGACAAAAGCGGTGAGACAAGGGGATATCAATCCTGAAACTGCCTATATCTTAGAAAAATTTAATCTTGAAACTCCAGAACTGAAAACTTCATTTGCAGGGTGCGACCTTTTTATGGTTGACTACAATAACTATACAGAGGGTCCTGATGATTTAAAAGATGCAAATTTAGTGGGAATTGCAGACCATCATAAACTTGGTGGACTTATCACATCAGCTCCGCTTGAGGTTTGGATACGACCAGTTGGGTGTTCAAATACAGTTATCAAAGAGATGTTTGATTATTATAATGTAGCTATCCCAAAAGATATCGCTGGGGCTATGATGTGCGCAATTTTAAGTGATACAGTTATTTTCAAATCACCGACTTGTACAAAAATAGATACAAAAGCTTGTAAAGAGTTAGCCCAAATCGCTGGAATTGAAGATTATAAAGCTTTGGGGATGGAGATGTTCAAAGTGAAATCGCAAGTTGAGGGTGTTCCTACAAGAGAATTAGTGCTTCGAGACTACAAAAACTTTGATATGAATGGTCATAAAGTAGGAATTGGTCAACTTGAAGTGGTTGATTTATCTATCTTTGATAGTGTAAAAGATGAATTATTAGCGGATATCAAAAAGTTAAAAGAGGAAGATGGAAACGATACAGTTCTTTTAGTTTTAACTGATATAATCGCTATGGGTTCACAAATTTTAGTAGCAACTGATTCTCCAGATGTGGTTGAAAAAGCTTGGGATATCAAAATTGAAAATGACCAATTTTGGCTTAAAGGGTGTCTCAGTAGAAAAAAACAAGTGGTTCCATTTTTAGAACCAGCTTTTAAATAATTAAAAATTTTACTCGTTCCCAATGTCCACATTGAGAATGCAGACTAAAGTATGAATTCGCAAAGCATGAGCTTTGGGAACTAGAAAAAATAGTCACTGCGAGGAACGAAGCAGTCCAAGAACTGACTTTTGGATTGCTTCGTTCCTCGCAATGACACGAAAAAACAAAAAAGAAGGATACACCTTGCAAAAATTTAAAAATCTCTTATTGCTCACTTTCGTTACAGTTTTGCTTGGCGGATGTGCGACAAAACAAGAGGAAGAATACAATAAACCAGATGTCTATTGGTACAACAAAATGCTCAAAGAGATTTCTCTCTATCAGCTTGATAATGCAGATGAAACATTTGTGTCTTTAGAATCAGAACATAGGCAATCCCCTTATCTTCCATCTGCAACGATGCTTATCGGAATGGCTCATATGGATGATGAAGAGTATGTTTTGGCAAATTATTATTTTGATGAATATATCAAAAGATTTGAAAAAAATGATGCAAATGGAAGAGTTCGATATCTTAAAATAAAAGCGAAATTTTTAGCATTTAAACAACAATTTAGGGAGCAAAAATTGCTTGATGAAACTATTGATGAGGTAGAAAAGTTTAAAGTTGATTTTCCAAAATCTTCTTATATATACCTTGTAAAAGATATTGAAAGTAGACTTCTGATGGGAAAATCATCATTGAATGTCGAGATAGCAGACTTGTATAAAAGGGTAGAGAAACCAATGGCTAGCATAGTGTACGAAGCTCGAGCTAAAGATACTTGGGCAAATCAACAAGATGTAAAAAAAGTAGTTGTCCCTTGGTATAGAGCTGTATTTGAATAATATATTTTTGATACTTAGTCGGATAAATTTCCAAGCTAGAGTTTGGGAACTAGAAAAAAGCAAATAGAAAATAAAATGGAGTAAATATGAATTTAAAAGATTACGACTCATTTCCTGATACGCTCCCTTTGGTTGTCGAGGACAATATGTTCTTGTATCCATTTATGATTGCACCTATTTTTATAGAAGATGAGATGGGGCAAAAAGCGGTTCAGTATGCGATTGACCACAATAAACTTTTGGTAGTTGCTGTGAGTGTTGAGGGGTTTGAAGGGAAAAGTGAAAAAGAGTTTTATGAGGTGGCGATAGCTGGAAATGTTATGAGAAAAGTAACCCTTCCAGATGGAAAAATAAAAGTGCTTTTTCAAGGGCTTACAAAAGTAGAAATCAAAGAGATAAAACAATCAGAGCCTATGATGGTTGTTGTCGATATTCTCCCTAATCTTGAATCAAATGAAAAAGAGATTCATGCTGTTTTAGATATTTTACGACAAAATGTAGCAACACTTTCAAAAGTAAACAATAAATTTCCAGTAGATTTGATAGCAACAATAAATGAAAATAACGATGCAAATCGGATAGCAGACCTTATTTCTTCGGTGTTAAGACTTACTAAAAAACAATCGTATGAACTTTTAAAAGATACAAATATACAAAATAGACTTTATAGTATCATTGAGGTTATCAAAGATGAGATAGAATCGCTGAAACTTAAATCAGAGATCACTCAAAAAGTAAACAAAAAAATTGAAAAAACAAATAAAGATTACTTTTTAAAAGAGCAAATCAAAGCTATCCAAAAAGAGTTAGGGGATAACAATAAAGATGAAGAGGTTGAAGCTTTTAGAAAACAACTTGAAAATATAAAAGAGTTTATAGGGGCTGAAGGGTACAAAGAAGTCAAAAAACAGATTGATAAATTTGCACGAATGCATAGTGAAAGTGGAGATTCTGCGATTTTACAAACCTATATTGAGCAAATCTTTGAGATACCATTTGGAAAATTAGCCGATGATACAATCTCCGTTGATGATGTGGAAAAACAGTTAAATAGTGATCATTATTCTTTAAAAAAAGCAAAAGATAGAATCAGTGAATATTTTGCTGTAAAAGAATATCTTGCTAAAAAAAATATCAAAGAATCTTCTAACAACTCAACAGTTCTTTGTTTTGTAGGACCTCCCGGGGTTGGAAAAACATCTTTAGCAAACTCTATCGCAACGGCACTAAAGCGACCACTCGCAAGACTTGCCCTTGGTGGACTTGAAGATGTCAATGAACTTCGAGGACATAGAAGAACTTATGTGGGGGCGATGCCAGGGCGACTTGTATCTGCACTTGTAAGTGCTGGAAAAATGAATCCAGTGGTAGTGTTAGATGAGATAGATAAACTAGGGCAAAATCATAGAGGTGACCCAACGGCTGTTATGTTGGAGATACTTGACCCTGAACAAAATAGTAAATTTAGAGATCATTATGTCAATTTTGAAATCGATTTGAGTCATTGTATTTTTGTAGCAACTGCAAATAATATAGGAAAAATTCCAGCACCTTTAAGGGATAGAATGGAGTTTATCGAGATAAATAGCTACACTCCAACTGAGAAGTTTCATATAGCAAAAGATTATTTAATCCCTCAAGAGTTAAGCAAACATGGACTTGCTAAAAAAAATATTAGTTTAAATGATGCAACAATTCACTTAATAATTGAGAAGTTTACAAGAGAAGCAGGGGTGCGAAATCTTAGACGGGTGTTTAATAAACTTTTTAGAAAAACAGTCAAAATGCTTATTAATGATACAGAACTTACAAAAGTGACTATCAATAGTAAAAATATTGAGGAGTTTTTGGATAATCCAGTGTTTGAAATCGACCCAGCGGACAAAAAAAATAGTATTGGAATCGTCAATGGACTTGCTTGGACAAGTGTCGGTGGTGATGTACTTAAAATTGAAGCTGTGAAATTTGAGGGGAAAGGGATTTTGAGCCTTACTGGAAATATGGGTGATGTGATGAAAGAGAGTGCAAAAATAGCTCATAGTGTCGTCAAAGGTTTGTGTGACAGTGGAAAACTCAAAGATGTAGTTTTTAAAGATATCGATATCCATATGCATATTCCTGAAGGTGCTACACCAAAAGATGGTCCAAGTGCTGGAATTGCTATGGCTTTAACGATTGCTTCGATTTTGAGTGGAAGAAAAGTCTATGCAAACTTAGCGATGACAGGGGAGCTTACTTTAACGGGGAAAGTTTTACCTATTGGAGGCTTGAAAGAAAAACTTATAGCTGCAAGTAAAGCCAATATGAAACGAGCACTTATCCCACTGAAAAATTATAAAAGGGATCTCAAAGAGATACCAGAGGAAGTTTTGGCATCTATGGAGATTATCCCAGTGACTACAATTGAAGAAGTGATGGAGCTTGGTTTGGTGAAATAGATGGATGAAGATGAAAAATTTGAACATCAGATAAAACAAATCGAAATCAAAAATATTAGTGTAGGGAGAAGTCCAAGTGTTCGGATGAATAATTTTTACTCACTTGCAACGATTTTGATAATGTCTGTTGTGATAATTTGGTATTCAAATTATGTATTACCTGCTTTTGAAAAGCAAAAAGCAAAAGAGTTACAAGAGCAACAACAAAAAGTGAAACTAGAAGAAAATAAAAAACTAAGAGAGGCTCAAATAGAACTCTCACAACGACTTCATAAAGATACAAAAGGGGAAAAATGAATTCACATAGAAAAGTTTTTACCCTAACAAATAGCATCATCCTTATCACCATTTTGTGTTATTTTCTCCAAACAAATATACAATACGGCGATATTTTATTTGGACTCAATATCTATTTTTTTACAGAGGGATTTTACTATCAAGTTGTCTCAACTATGTTTGCACATGGTGGGATTGAACACCTTGTTATGAACATGATAGTGCTTTGGCAAATGGGAAATCTTATCGAGGGATATATCGGAAAAGGTAGATTTTTTTTGATTTATATGATTGGTGGGATTTTGACTTCTGTTGGAACTTTAGCTTATATGTATTTTACAGAAGATTTTGTCAATGTTGTTGGGGCAAGTGGAGCTATTAGTGTGATTATGGGATATTATGCTTTAAAAGTGAAAGAGGAGCGAAAAGGGATATTGGTTTGGATAGTGCTTATCTCTTTTGTTCCTCTAATGTTTGGATTGCCTGTAGCTTGGTATAGCCACTTAATAGGCTTTGTGATAGGTTTTTTAGCGGGGTTTATACTCTAATGTACACACTTATTTTTATCCTGATACTCTTTTTGATAGCGATTTTTGGAACACTTTTATATTTTAAAATCAAAAAACAAAAACAAGCGATGTTAGAAGCTGGAAGATGCCCTAGTTGTGGAAGCGAAACAAAAAGATTTAAAGATGAGAACTCTGGAGTGTTGTTTGAAGTTTCCCCAATCGAATCAAGAGTTTTAAAAAATCACGGCTGTAGCGGAATTGTAGAGATAGAGTATATCTGTAAAGCTTGTGGACTCAAAGAGATTCATAATAGTGTAGGGAATGGTTGTTGTAGTTTGTAAGAAACAAAAGAAAGTGAACTTTTTAAAATACAACTAGCTACAATTTCTATATAACAATCAAAGGGGAGAAAATGACTGCAAGAATCATACGATACGATGAAAGTTATAGCGGACTTATCGATGAACTTGTGGCTAAAAGTAATGGACATATCAAGATAGTCGATGACCCAAATCTGAAACTTGACCCTTATTTTTATGAAAGAAAAGCAAGTTTGGATAGGACTATCAAAGCTATAGATGATGGGAGTATGAAGATGATAAGTCAAGAGGAATACGATTTGGAGATGGAGCAATTTGATAGAGAATAAGAAGAAAAATATGGCACAAAGTTATAATTTTATATGGGATACAGCTAAGGCAAAAACCAATACGATAAAGCATAAAATAAGTTTTGAAACTGCAACGGGAGTTTTTAAAGATAAACATGCAATCTCTATCTTTGATGAAGAGCATAGTGAGGATGAAGAAAGATGGATAACTATTGGTATGGATATGGAAACAAGAGTATTGGTTGTTGTTCATACTTTTATTGAAATGAATAGTGAAAATGTGACAATTAGAATTATTAGTGCGAGAAAAGCAACAAAAGCAGAACAAAAAACTTACAATGGAGAATAAAAAATGAAAAAAGAATATGACTTTTCAAAGGGTGTACGAGGAAAATTTTATAATGAAACTGCAAAGTTCAATATACCTGTATATTTAGAACCTGAAATTGAGAGTTTTGTATCCAAACTAGCAAAAGAACAAAAAACAAATCTAAATGAGATAGTAAATAATCTACTCTTTCAAGATAAAAAATTGTTTGAATGTATGGGGATGAGGTAAGTCGGTTTTACGAAAACCCCGTAAAGCTGACTTTAGTCGGCTTGAAACTAATCCAAATAAACCCCAAAATATTAGCTTGGCGAATTCGCATCATTAACGAATACCCATTGCCAACATTCTACCATCCAAACCTGTCAATTCACTAAAAACCTCGTAAGGTGTTTTAAATCCTAAACATTTTCTAGGGCGAGAATTCAACTTGTCAACTGCTCTTAAAACCTCTTCA
>CAMCYD010000025.1 GCA_945883785.1 Helicobacter pylori PMSS1 | reverse complement strand
AATTCAAACAAATGATTATAAACAGTTTCAATCATCATCTTTTTACTTTAAAAATAACCATTTGCATGGAGCAAAAAGTGATTTTTAAAGTGAAAATCTAATAATTGCTACTATTCATACTCAAAATCTTTGAATTTGCAAGTGGCTCTTAGACTAAAAATATTCTTTATTTGAAAAATAAAAAAAGGTGGGTATTACCCCACCTTTTTTTAAAATTCGAAAGACATTAGTCTTCTACACAAGGTTTTCCATGAACAGCACCCTCTGTTTTAGGATTATCCCAAACAATACAACCCTCAGTTGGACATGCCTCTGCACACGCTGGCGAATCATGATCGCCTATACACTCAGAACAAGTATCTGAATTTACATAATAAATATCTTCACCTGTTGGATTTTCATCATTATCAACTATTGACTCCGTAGGACACTCATCTAAACAAGCATCGCAACTAATACAAGTATCTGTAATTCTTACTGCCATTTCATTTCTCCTTAATTTAATTGACAAAACTTTATCATATGAAATATAAATTTTACTTTAAAATTCTTTTCAATTTTTTGAATTAAAATCCAATCATTGCTACTACTCATACTCAAAATCTTCGAATTTGCAAGTGATTCCATGAATTAATTATTTGAATGCTGTAATAGGCGCAAAAAGTTCCTAGTCTTTAACCAGTCTCTAAAGTATTTTAAGCTAACCTTATCCACTAAAAAGAATGAGGTTTTAAAATGTTCGGTTTCATTAAAAATTTACAAGAATTTCTCAGCCAACTCAAAAAAAATAAACGATTGTGGTTTACTTCAATATCTGTAATATCAATTACTGGGATAATGATATTTATGTATATTATTCTATCTATGACTGACTCTGTAAAGCAGCAAGTTTACATTAGTATTACTGGAAGTTATTTTAAATCATTAGACAATGGCTTAAAAGATAAAAAACAAAAGTATATAGAATTATCTGAAGCTATCCTTTCAAATGCTAGGCTATTAGATGCGATTTCTCAAAATGATGTTGTTTTCTTAGATAAATACACTACACAAATCAATGAAATATATGCCAAAAATGAGTTAAAAGCTTTGTCGATTAATTTTTACCCAGCTTCTGACACTGCATCCACTTTAAGAGATACGATAAGCTCAACGATACGATCAAAATCCCAAGTTTCTGGGATAGAAGTGCAACAAAGTGGTGTATATATCACGCTTATTCAACCTATTATGTTAGGGGGAAATTTTATAGGGCTAATTGAAATAAAACAATCCATAGATTCTTTAAAAAATGACTTTGAAGCCAATGACAATAGCTTTGTATTTTTATTGGATAAAAAAATGTTAGTAAAACTCTCTTTGCAAGCAAAAAGTGGAAGATATAAAGATGTTGTGGGAGACTTTATTGTTTACCAAAGTGCTTATAGTAGTAGATTTTATAGTAAATTAAGCGAAGCTGGACCAGACCTTGTGAATTATGAAAGAAGAATTGGTTATGGAGCAGATAATGCTTATTTTAGAACATATAAAAAAGCAACCGATATTAACGGAGCAGATATCGGACTTTATGTTATAGGGGAAGGAATTGAAAAAAATAATGGATTTGTAAACATAGCTGAAGGGATGGTAAACTCTGTTGCTTCCGTTTCTCTGGGTTTAGTTACTTCAATCCTTCTCTTTATGTTTTAGGAATAAAAAATGAGAAGACTTAAGCTTTTAAAAATCTATTTTGTTTTTATGCTTCTTCTGGCATTCCTTACTATATCAAATGGTAAAATTATTGCTGGATATTTTATGGCGACAATAACCTTTAATGCAGCTATTGCTACAGTTTTTATTATTGGTCTTATTGTCATAATGCAATCTTCAATAAGGCTTACAATGCTTGCGGGTACATTCGGTGTGCTTTCTTATAAAAAAGGGGCTGAACTAGAATTTTATCTTAATGGTATCGGGAAATTAATGCCTGCAACAATTGCAAATATGTTTGAAAAAAGAGCAAAAAAAGGGGTTCTTTATTTTACAAATGATGAAGCAAAAGATGTTGCCGAATGGTTATCTGAACAATTTTTTAATACAAAAGGATATGTTGGTTTCTTTGTTGCTACTTCGCTGTCTATTGGTCTTTTTGGTACTTTTGCTGGTTTAATGAAATCAGTTGATGATATGGGGGCGATTATTCTTTCTCTTGGTGGAGATATTAATATTGGTGAAGTTATGGCTCAATTTGCTGGACCACTTGGTGGGATGGCAATTGGATTTTCATCTTCATTGTTTGGAGTTGCTTCTGCTATTATCTTAAACTTTTTACAATATATTCTTTCTCGTCAACAAGCATCTTTTATCGAGGATGTACAAGATTGGTTAAAAGGGAAACTCATCGAATCTCAATCCGCAGATGTTCTTGGCAAAATCAATACATCAAATGAACAAATTAGTTCAGGCGGTGTAGATACTTCAGGCGTAGGGATGGGAACTACTGCATTTTTAGATATTTTTGTAGATAAAATTAGTGAACTCAGTTCTAGCATTAATAAAGCAAATCAATCAAGCGAACTGTTTTTTAAACAAGTTGCATTTGGTTTGGAAGAATCCAATAAAGCAACAAAAAGACAAGCTGCTCTTTTTGAAGATATCTCTAAAAAATTGCAAGAATTAAATACAAGTCAATATTCAGGAACTGAATCTACAATAACTTCTATAAATGCTGTTTCAGACTCCATACTCAGTGAACATTCAACATTGAAAAAATTACTTTTAGCACAACAAGAATCGAATAAATCTCTTAATGCCCTTGTTGAAATTCAATTGAAAACAAAGTAGGTAAATAAAAAAATGGCTGTTAGATGTGAAGAAGAATTCAATCCTTGGCAATCATTCGTTGATATATTTTCATCAGTAATTCTTGTATTAATGCTTTTTTTACTTGTTGTAATCGTTAACCTTGGATATTATGCACAATTTAAATACAAAGTTTCATATACTGGTTCTATCACAACTGATGATATTATTTTACAAGACAATACAAAAAAAGTAACTCTTGATGAAAAGAAAAAAGTTGAAGATATCAATAAAGACAATATCGTCCCAAAAGAACTGATGATTGATAAAAAAGAAATTGAGATGATGAAGAAGATAGAAAAACAGCAAAAAGTGATTCAACAAATGCAAGTTCAACTTCAAGCAGCTACCGATATTGAATCTGCCGGTGAAGATATTGCTGATAAAAAGAAAAAAGACACAAAATCTACTCAAAAGATTACACAAACAAAAAATGTTTTTTATATCACTTATAATGCAAATGAGCTATTTATAGATCAAACTGTAACTGAAAAATTGAAAACTTTTATTTCACAGGCAAAAGCAACAGATCCTAATTGTAACATCAATATATATGGGACTGATCCTCTTGATCAGATAAGCTTAACAATAACAAAACAAATAACACTAGGGAGAGCTATCAGTGTAAGAAATCTTTTGCGAAAATTCCAACTTGAAAAAAATCAAGTCAGAATGCAATTAGCTGACAAACCAACACTGCCCAGTGATTTGAAAATCGATACTGGAGTTATTGTAGTGGAAGTTACAAACTGATGAATAGATTTCTATCTACAATCCTTTCTGCACTTTTGTTATTTATGCCAGTATATGGCAATTCTGAACAAACAATAGCAAAATCAGCCGATAATGCTCCAGCAGCAGAAATGCCAAAACCAAAAAATATTGACAAAAGTTATGGACAAAAAGGTACTTTAAACGAATCCAAAACTGCATTAATTTCAGTAGATTCTCTTGCTTTGCAAAACTATGCAAAAGTAGCAAATAATTTTAATTTTAGCACTTACGATAAAGTAACTCTAAAAAGTGCTATTTTAGAAACTTTATCCCAAAGTAATGATTTGAAAAGTGCAAACGAAAAAGTAATTCAAACAGAACTTGAATACAAAGATGCTTATACTGGATATCTTCCCACTATGGATTTTCAATACAGTATAAAAACTACACACAATTCAGAGACTGGCGATACTAATATAGACAAAGCGGAGCACAAAAATTTCAATGATGAAAGTTATAAATTTACAATCAGACAATCACTCTACACGGGTGGTGCGACTGAATTTAAAATCAAAAGTTTACAATCAAAAGTTGAAGAGGCAAAAAGAAAATATACGATAGTTTTAGAGCAAGAGATTCAAAAAGCGATAAAAGCATATTTTGATGTACTTTTTAGTCATAAAAGCGTTGTCATTAATGAGCGAAATATGGAAAAACTCAATAAAATTTTAGAAATTACTCAAATTAAATATGATAGCGGAGCTTTGTCTATTGGGGATTTAAGTGCTGTTAAAGCAAATATCGCAAATGCGAGCGGAAAACTTATAAAAGTTAAGTCAGATCTTGCGGATGCAATTGATTTTTATTTTTATACACTTGGAGAGGATTTCGTAAAAACAGCACCATACGAAGAAAATTTTCCAATAACGCTTACAACGCTTGAAGCTCTTTATGAAGATATTTTAGAAAATAATTTAGGACTTGTGAATTACAGATTAAATATACAATCAACGAAAGATAAACTCTTAAATATGAAAGCAACATTTAAGCCAAAAGTTGATTTAGAACTAAATTATAAAAATGTTTTAGACAAAGAAAGTTTTGCTACCAATGAGGAAACCTATGATGCAAAAGTAACGCTTGGTTATAATCTTTACAATGGAGGGAAAGATACCAATGTAGCTATGCAAGTATTTAGTAGTTTGCAAGAGCTAAATTATAGATATAAAGAAGAGGTAAAAAAACTAAAATGGGAAATAGCGAAGCTTTATAATTCTATTAAATCTTTAGGGGAAACGATTACAAATACTCAAAAAGAAGTGGCAGCTTCTTCTGAAATGGTTAATTCTTATTGGGAAGGTTTCCAACTTGGAGAACAAGACTTACAAGTATTGCTACAAGGACAAAGACAACTCAATGGTGCCGAACTTGAGCTAATCAAATTTCAACAAGATAATTTAACAAATATATTTAAACTTCTCAGTTCTAAAGGGGAATTGTCAAAATATTTTAGTATAGATGGCAATCATCCCGATTATATTGATTTCAGCAATACTTCTTCAATCAAACCAACATTAAATTTAGACTTAAGTGCTCAGAAAAAAATAAATAAAGCAACTGATTCAAATAAGCAAGATATAAATAAAACAGATGCCAATATTTCATTAAATAAGTCTAATATTTCAACTGATTTAAACAGCACAATGGATGAGTATTTGGAAGTGGTCAAAGAGTCTTCTTTTGAAGATATCGTAAATTTTAAAGATAAATTTTTAGAAGCAGATGATGAAAACTACACTGTTGTCATTAGTGAATTTACAAATCATTATGATGCTTATATATTTGCTAAAAAAAATAGGATGTTGGATAAAACATTTAGTTACGAGTATTTTAATAAAAATGGAGATTTCGAAACAAACAATTCTAAAGTCAAAGTGATAAATGTCAAAACAAATTTAGCTTATGGCATTTACAATACAGTAGAGGAAGCAAATAAAGATATAAATAATATTTTTGATAAAGGACAAAAAGTATTTAAAGTGGTTAAAATCAAAGATATAAAAGAACTTTACAATACATATGTAAATGGCTTAGAAACAAAAGTAGAACCATTTATTGTAAAACCAAAAGTGATAAAAACATTTATGACAAATCAAGAATTTAAAAATAAATTCTTATCGGCTCCAAGCACATTCTACTCAATAAATATAGTTTCATTGTCGCAAATGGATCAAGCCGAACAGTTAATCAAAGAAGAAAATATAGAAAAGAACGCATTTGTATTTAGATATGGAAGAAATGGAATGTGGATAAAAGTTATGTATGGTGTTTTCCAAACATATGAGCAAGCACTAACAGAACTGAGTAAACACCCTGAAATGCTCAAAAAATATAGACCAGTTATCGAAAAAATAGGACAAAAACAAGATACTTACAACACATATAAAGATTTTAATCCTGCTCCTCAATGGTATTTGGATGAACTAAAAGAGAAAAAAGAAAAAAAAGAGACAAAGATAACTCCAAAAGTGGATGAAAAGAAAACAAATTCTAAAGTACAAACGGGTGCAAACACACAAAATAATATCATAATTGATGAGCCCATAAGTGTAGACGCTAAAAAAACAGCGGAACCAAAATTGTTAGAATTACCGATAAAAAGTGAGGTTTCGAAATCTCCTGATGATACCATTGTCCTCAAAGAGGAGCAACCAAAAATTGAAAGCGTTTCTGTGCTTCCTCCTCAATCACAAATGACTGCAACAACAGAAGAGATGATATTGAACGAGCCAAGAAAAGCGACAAAAACTCCAGAACTTCTAGTTCCAATCGTTGAAACAGAATTACCAAAGCAAGCGGTAGCAACTCCAGTAAATATAGAGGAACCTGTAAAAACTGAAATAAAAAGTGGCGAAAGTCAGCCTTTGGTTTCAATTACCACACCAAAAAGAGATACTCCTGCAATGATGACTACTATGGCGAAAATCGAAGTTGCTCAACCTGCAGAAGCTATTCAAAATAAGGCTATTCAAGATGAAGTTATTCAAACAAATAATGATGAAAATACAACACTAGAATCTAAAATAGTAACCGAAGCTGAACCAGTTAAAGAAGTAGCAAAGTTACAAAATACAGGAAATAGCACTTTTGCCGAAGCACTCAATACTGCTCCAAAAGAATATTATACAATTGCACTTGAGTCAATCTCGGACAGTAAAAGAGATATATTTAAAAAAGAATTTACGACCAATGGTCAGTTCATGGAAGTTGTAAATAAAGGGAAAATAAATATTTTCTATGGGATATTTAAAAATATAGATTTAGCGAGAATAGAAAAATTCAAACTCAACCCAGAACTTATAAATAGTATAAAATTATACAAAATTGGGAGAATAGACAAAAAATTATTAGCTGAAATGGCAACTCAAAAAGAAGAAATCAATTACACTGTAGAATCAAAATCAATAGAATTGTTCGCAAAAAATGAAGTTTCAAAACCCCTTGATGATACCATCGTCTTTAAAGAGGAGCAACCAAAAATTGAAAGCGTTTCTGTACTTCTTCCGCAATCACAAATGACGGCAACAACGAAAGAGATGATATTGAATGAACCAAAAAAAGGGACAAAAACTCCAGAACTTCCAGTTCCAATAGTTGAAGCAGAATTATCTGAGCAAGTGGTAGCAACTCCAGTAAATATAGAAAAACCTATAAAAACTGAAATAAAAAGTGACGAAAGTCAGCCTTTGGTTTCAATTACCACACCAAAAATAGATACTCCTGCAATGATGACTACTATGGCGAAAATCGAAGTTGCTCAACCTGCAGAAACTATTCAAAATAAGGCTATTCAAGATGAAGTTATTCAAACAAATAATGATGGAAATACAACACTAAAATCCAAAATAGCAACCGAAGCCGAACCAGTGAAGGAAGTAGCAAAGTTGCAAAATACAGGAAATGAAGCCTATAAAAAAGAAGCCTACAGAACATTTAGTGAAGCCTTTACCCATGCTCCAAAAGAATACTATACAATCGAGCTAGGAACAATACCAAACAAACAAAAAGATGCTTTTATAAAACGATTTATTATAGGTGACCAATTCATAGAAATATCGAAAAAGGGTCAAACGAAAATTTATTATGGGATTTTTGATACGAGCAGATTAGCAGAGATTCAGACATTAAATCTTCATCCAAAACTAACAAAAAGTGTAAAAATAATCAAAATAGGAAAAGTTGACTTATGAAAAAATATGTAAAATATTTTCTTTTTATTGTTTTACTCTATGTGGTTGTCTTTTTAACAATATTAATACCATCATTTCAAAACTTAAAAGAAAATTTAACACAAAAATATTTACAACAAAATAATCTTATTGTCGATAATTTTATGATTAAAATAGAACCCGTTCTCAAAGACCATCAATATAAAAAGATACGAGAATATATGGATGATTTCGTTTCCTCCAATATCGTGGATAATCTTTCTATAAAATACACAAACTATTATATAACGATAAATAATTTACTCAATAATTCAAGTAATATCAAAACAAAAAATTGGGTATTAAATGATGTAACCATGGATGCGAGATACGGTGAAATAGTCAAATTAAATGATATAGCTTACAAATTTAATCCAAGTAATAATTATAATTTCAATGAAGCAATTGAGATAAAGTTTCAAGCTTCAAATGAAATACAGATGGAAAATTCAATCTCAACAATTGATTTTAGCCTACCAAAAGTTATGATTAATCCAAATCATATAGAAAAAAACTTTTTTGAAACAAATTTAGAAAAAATTATAAATGTTGATGTAAAAACCATTAAAAAGAATTTTTTCATAGATAGCACAAATGAATATGCAGTTTTGTACTGTGTTACAAACAATGAACAACTTAAAACTGAAGTTAAAAATGCACTCTTCGAGATATGGAAATACTATAGTATTCTTTTTTTATTCTTCATATTCTTGGGCATTATTCTTCATATTTATTTACAAAAACTTACTTTTATTCAAACATTGCAAACCGTTGATGCTTATTTAAATGATATTTTAAATAATAACTTTCATAAATTTAAGGGGATTGAAAAAATAAAGCAAAAGGACATTTTAAGTGTAGTTCAAAACATCGTGCTTCTAACAAAAAACCACTCTGCACTGAGAAATGAACTCACAAATAATAGAAACACAATTGAAGCTAAAATATCAACAGATTCGCTTACAAAATTACCAAATAGGAAAATTTTTGAATTAGATATGAAAACATTATTTATAAGCGACTCAAAAAGCTATGTTACGAAACTCAAACTTGAAATACTCAAAACATTTTCTAAAGAGAGTAAAGTTGAGCTAATTGATGAACTTATTCTTGATTGTGTAGCGATGATTCAAGAATCAATAAAGGTAACAATATCACCCAATACAAAGCTATATAGACTTTATGGCTCTGAATTTATTATGATTACGGAGCATACTGATTATGATAAAATGACTAAACTTCTAGAAATAATTTGTCAAAATCAACTTTCGCTTAAAAGTAAATACAATCTTGAAGAAAATCTTTTTTATACAATTTCTATCCCTTTTGACAGATATGGAACGATAGATAAAACACTCAGCGATATGGAACAATTATACACAAGGACAATCGGGCAAAAGACTTTATTTTATATAGAAGAATCACAAAAGCAAGATGAAAATGCTCTTAAGCTTGAAAGAATCGTGACAAGTATTATAGAAAATGATGCATTCTCTCTTTCTTATAAATTTGATACATTTTTATTTAGTGAACCCGATAAACTAATCATGAAAGAGGTCTCACCAAATCTTTTAAATACAGATGGGAATCCTATTCCAATTGCAACATTTATCTCTGTTGCTGAACATTTAAGATTGGCTATACAATTTGATAAGCAACTCATTATTAAAACTCTAAAATACATAAAACAAAATAAAATAGAGTATGATTTAGCTATCAATATTTCTATTAGTTCGCTCAATGACAATTCATTTAATACTTGGCTGGAGTCACAACTTCTCTTTTATGATAAAGAAACGATTGACAGGATAGTATTTAGTGTTACAACATTTGCAGTAAAAAATAATTATGAAAAGTTTTCTAAATTTATTAGTGATGTGAAGGCATTTCATGGTCGAATATTATTAAAAAGGTTTAGTTACAATGACTTAACTTTGGCACAATTAGAGCATTTGGATTTGGATTTCATAAGAGTTCATAAGGATTACACTACAAATATCGATACAGATAGAGGTGTTTTACTCAAAAATATTGTTAATTTCTCTGAAATTCATGATATTCATTTGTTGGGAGATATGGTAAGTTCAGATAGAGATTACGAGCTTCTTAGAAAATTAAATTTTTATGCAACTTGCAGATAAGGAATAGTATGTCTAGGTATATTTTCAGTAGTTTTTTTATAATTTTTTTCTTTTTAGGGTGTAGTGGAGTTCAAACTAATACGGATTATTCAACCAGAGAGTATAAAAATATTAGTAAAGATGCTATATTAAATGCAGCAAAAAGAGTTGTCAAGCTTTCTGATGAAGATTTTACAATCTCTTCTAAAAGAAATTCTATTAGTGTCATTCGAGCTATTCCAAAGAATAAAGGCTTTACTGTAGATATCAATATAAATGAACTTGAATTAAATACTACAACCGTTGACACTACAACGGTTGTAAAATTACTCATAAAACAAAAAGATGATATTTTCTTGGACAATAAAAAGATTTTAATTGGAAATGCTCATGATTTATTTTGGGATAGAGTTGATTTCATTTTAGGTCTCAAAAATAGTTGGTATAGTTGTGCAAAATATAGATTACTTGCAAATTTTGATGGTTTTTTCTGTGACATCAAATACAACACAAATAAATATCCAACACAAGATGATATCATCAAAGATATAAGTATTCAAAAAATTGTTATAGCAGAGGAGGCAAATGTGAGCCCAATAACAATAGATTTATCTTCTATGTCTGGGATTCTACTACCATTTACAAATCAACCTGAGGAGACAAATGTATCTATTGCCGATATCAAACCAATAGGCTTGTTTGATTTAGACAGAAATGCAACAGATATAAAAGCAGCTCATATAAATGAAATCGATACAAATCTAACAGACGATAATAATTCAAATATTTTCAATGAAGATTTAAATATCACTATTTTAGAATATATTGAAAAACCATTGCCTGATGAATTAAATAATACAGTTGCCCATAAAAATATTGATATTCTTGATAATAATCAATCAATTGTAGAGATCTTGCCAGAAGCAAAGTCTATGGTTATCCTTCATGATGCAAATAATTCAATTCCTGAAATTGCAAATAAAATAGAACCAATACAAAACTCTAAACCATCTGAGGCTATTATTTTGGATACGAACACAAGCGATATAAATCAAACTCCATTAGAATCCAAGACAAGCAAAGATACGGCTAAAAGTACAAAACCTGAACTAACTGGATTTGCAAAAAAGTTTATGGATGCCAATCCAAAAACTGATTACACTATAAATTTGTCACTTGCTTATACACAGGAACAATCGGATGCCTTTATCAATAAACATAAGCTAAAAGATGCTACTTTTGCAATTGGTTTTACAAATGATTCTGACAATAAATATTACATAAAAATTATGTATGGTATTTATCAAACAAAAGCAGATGCATTGCAAGCTATAAAAGACTTTTCACTAGAATTGAAAGCAAGTAAACCCACAGTAGAAGGGGTTCTCCGTAAACAAGATTTATTTAATAAAAAAGGTAAAAATTTAAGTGTTAAGTAGCATACGATTATGAAATTAAAGCATATCTTCCAGTGTGTATTATTAACAGTATTGTTCCTGAGTGATGTAGATGCTGGAACATTTGATGATGCTGCATCATTGTACAAAAAAGGCTCATACAAGGATGCCTTTCAATCTTTTGAGAAATTGGCGAAAGATGGTAATAGCAACGCTCAATACAATATTGGAATGATGTATTACAATGGTGTTGGTGTTGCAAGAAATAAAATAATGGCATTTGTTTGGCTGGAACAAGCTTCAAACAAAGGCAATAAATTAGCTCAAAACAAATTGGGCTATATGTATGAAAAAGGCGAAGTAAAAGGGACTCAAGATGAAGCAAAAGCAGTTAATGAATATTTAAAATCAGCACTTCAAAATTATAATGTAGCTCAATTAAATTTAGCAATGAAATATAGTGAAAACCCAACCAATAAAAATTTAAAAATAGCATTTTTCTGGTATGAAAAAGCAGCCGCAAATGGAAGTACACCGGCTATGAACAATCTAGCCAATATGTATTATCATGGACAAAGCGTGAAAAAAGATTATAAAAAAGCATTTGATTATTATTTTCAAGCCGCTTCATATGGTGATAATACGGCTCAATTTAATCTTTCAATGATGTATTACAATGGAGAATATGTAAAAAAGAATGATGAACAAACTTTGATATGGCTCACTTTTTCTGCTGAATCAGGATATGCACTCGCACAAGTTCGACTTGGTAACTTTTATAAAGAGGGGATGATTGTCAAACAAGACTATCAGTCTGCTCTTTACTGGTATTATGAGGCTGCAAAGCAAAATGACCCTGCTGGACAATATTATGTCGGAAATTGCTATTATTATGGATTGGGAATAGCGAAAAATCTTGTAAAAGCAAAACATTGGCTAGAGATGTCTGCTGGAAATAATTACGATGGTGCAATAAGTTTTATAAAACGAAATACTTTTTAACTACTAGAAATAATTGATTTATTAATCGCTTGAATTGGATTAAATTCTCCACCCAAAATAGAGATTGCACTTATCTCACATCTTTCAGTATAAATATGACATAACTTTTTATTTAAAAGATGGTCTTGTAAATACAAATTTCTAAAAATCAAGATAGCATCATCAAATTTGGCATCTCTATACAACATGATAGCTTTTTCAAATTTATCTATTTCATCTTGAACAAATTCATTTGGTTTCCCTTTTTTAAATACCTGATAGATATTAAATGCGTCATTTGTTCCATCCACTTTTATAATATCAACAAGAAGCATGGTGTAGTGTTTTTTAAGATTGTCTTTGACACTTTGAGATATGATAATATCAGAGCCATAAAACTTACCGATTTGTTCTAATACGGCCGTATGATTAACAGCTTTCCCCATGATAGTATAATCACTTCTAAGTTCTCCACCAACTTCCCCAACAAAAACCTCTCCATAATTGAGTCCGATTCTTATTTCAATTTCAGGAAGTCCTTCGCTCCTATTTAATTCATTGATTTCTGTCAGTAACTCGAATTGTTCTATTGCAGAAGTTAATGCTTTATCTGCATGATTTTCAATATCATAAGGCGCATTCCAATATGCCATAATAGCATCACCCATAAACTTATCAACAGTTCCTTCGCTTACCATGATACTTTTAGTCATAGCATCCATATAGCGATTAATATATCTCGTAAGCTTATTTGGATCGTCTATCTTTTCTGTAATCTGTGTAAATCCTTTTATGTCACTAAAAAATATTGTTACAGTTTTTCGTTTTGATGATAAATCTTTTTTTCTATCTTTATTTTCAAGCAAATCATCCATTACAGCTTTTGAAACTTTTGATGCAAATTTACCTTTTATATTTACCATATCAGAATTATTTTTCATAAAGTGAACAATAATAGATGAAACCAAAGAGAGCAAAATAGTCTCTATGATATATGCTGTACTTATGATATAGCCATACTCTACAAAAAACTTTTGCAAAAGAAAATAAGATGCAATTGCTGCGAAAAGAGATATTGTTGCATTTACAAGAGCTGAACTAAAAAAAATTGCTATAAAAATAAGCATACTCAAAACAACCGTTGCCCCATACTGAAACAAATATTCCCAATCAGGCTTGATAAGATGTTTGCTTGATAAAATATTTTCAATAACTGTTGCTTGCAGGTCAATAGATGATATATTCGTATTAAATGGTGTTGGTGTTAATTGAGAAAGCCCAACAGCACTACTTCCAATAAGGACTATTTTACTTGAAACATCACTGAGCAAAAAATTATTAAAATTTTTATTGAGGATATCAACTGCTGAAATATGTTTAAATCCAGTTGGTGAATTTATATAATTCACAAACATACTTCCTGATTTATCGGTTGGGATTTTAACTTCACTAAATGAAATTTTATTGATATTATTTACTTGTGATATTGTAATTTCTCTAGCTCCATATATGGTTCTTACGAGTTCCAATGATAATGATGGAAAAAGTTGTTCTTTGTATTCCATAACTAACGGCATAGAAACTATTCTTCCGTTTTCATTCGTAATAGAATTTAAAAATCCGCTTGAATATGCACTATCTTGCAAAATAGGAATATTCAATAAAGTATTAGCAGCTACTAAATACTCCATCTGATTATTTTTTATATTATTTTTAATTACTGCTGGGATATATGGTGTTTCATGCTTTTCACCTTCATATCTTTCATCTAAAAAATTATATCCCAACACGATGGGTACATTTGAATTTTCTATTACTTTTGCAAAAATTTCATCATAATTTGCTAAATTTAGGTTTGATTTTTCGCCAAGTTGAGAAGGTGAAGTTCTGTCTTGTTCAGAAAAAACCATTCCAAATCCAATGCATGATGGAGATAAAGTTCCAAGATTTTCAATCAATTGTCCTATAATATTTCTACTCCATGGCCATTGTCCAATTTCACTTAAGCTTTTATCATCAATGTCAATAACTACAATATTAGTACCAATATCATTATTGCTTTTACTGTTAAAGAAAATATCTATTATTTTATTGTTTATATAATTTAAATGATTTGGGTATTTGTAATTTATTCCAATTACAACACTGCAAACAAATAAAACCAATCCAAAATATTTTAAATAAACTTTCACCATCAGACCCTTGTTCAAAAATTAAAGCTTATTTTACATTAATAATGTTAAAATCGAACACAATTAAAAAAAGGTTAGTTAATGGTAAGAAATTTATTTTTTATATTTATTGTAAATTCATTTCTTTTTTCTGCGACTATTGGTGTCATTGAAAAAGGCGACATTGATAAGTTTGAAAATGCTATGGCTTTAGTAACTAGAGGGAACGATGTCATCTCAATTACAGAACCTGGTTTTAAAGTTCAAGAAAGCGATACTATCAAAACATTTAGAAAATCAACTGTTCAAATAAGACTTAACGATAATACTATTATTAAAATAGGTCAAAAAACCACATTAAATATTGAAAAGTACCTCTATGACACTACTAATAAAGAAAGTAATGCTGCTAACTTAAAAATTGAAAATGGTTCTTTCCAAATCAAAACTGGTAACATTGGTGACGATGCACCGAGCAATTTCAAAATTAAAACAAAATTTTCTACTATAGGACTCAGAGGATGAAAAAAATAATTATACTATGTATTATAGCACTTAATATTTTTGGTGCAATAATCACTGGAAATCAAGACAAAGCTAGCATTACTGGTGGAAGCATGAGTGTTACTTCAGGAGGTGCTACTGTTACTGTAAATTCGGGTGAGCTTACCTCATACAAAGATGGTCAAGCACCATCAATTTCAAGACCAGTAACAAGAGGAGATCTTAATGATATATATTCTGAGTTTAATCCTTCCTCTGATGACAATATAATTAACCTCAAATTAGCACCGATTGACCCAATGATTGCGGGTAAAATACGACTAGAGTTAGTTGAGAAAGGGATTTCAAGAGATAAAATCAATATTACACATATGACTAATGGAGCTCAAATTTATATCTCTTCAATTGATTTGAATGATATCAAACAGATTTATGGCGGTCATTACAAAGCTGGTTTAGAATATTTTAAATTACCTGCAAATAAAGGGAAAATAGCTACTATAAATATAAAAGAAGAAGATTTAAGAAAATACCATACCGTGATATTCAGAAAATTTGGTCGATAATATTTAGAAAAAAACTCCTTTCCATTTGAGCCACTTGCAAATTCAAACAAATGATTATAAACAGTTTCAATCATCATCTTTTTACTTTAAAAATAACCATTTGCATGGAGCAAAAAGTGATTTTTAAGGTAAAAATTTAATAATCGCTACTATTCATACTCAAAATCTTTGAATTTGCAAGTGGCTCATTTATATATTATTCATATAATTTCACTAAAATCCAATATGCTTATATTCTAGGAGCCTGTCGGCATGATAATAATCTCTCTTCATCAGAAAGTGGTATGGTTTCTTTTTTATCTTCTATTTCTTTGCTAATAGAAAGTACCATCCCAAGAGCAATTCCTAGAGCTAAAACAGCACTACCTCCATAACTTAAAAAAGGAACAGCAATCCCTTTAATAGGGATAATTCCTGATATTCCATAAGCATTAATCAAAAAAGAAACACTTATCATAAGGGCGATACCGAGTGTAAAAAGGTGGTACACTTGATTGTCAATCCTTCTACTGATTCTAAAAATTCTAAAAATAATAAAAAATAATGTAGTGAGTATAAATAAAAAACCAAAAAAACCTATCTCTTCAGTGATACCAGCAAGGACGAAGTCAGTATGGACTTCCCCTAAAAATCCAAGTTTCAATCCACCCTCAGCAAGTCCTTCACCAAACCAACCACCATTATAGATAGCATTTAAAGAGTTAGAAACTTGATATGGTTCTGCATATTCTGTTATTTTAAACATATCTTGAATCCATGTAGGAAAAGGGCCAAGGGCAGTATCTTGAACACTACTCCACCAACTTCTAATTCTTCCAACTCTATGTGGTGCAAACATTACTAAAGAAATAAAACCTGCTATTCCCATACCAATCAATAAAAAGAAAACTTTAAAACTTCTATCTGCAAATATTAACATAGCAAGCAATATGGTAGCAAGTAACACTACATTCCCTAAATCTTTTTGCAAAACCGCGATGAAAAATACGAAAAAAGCAAATACGATTCCATAGGGAACTAACATTTTTAACTCTTCAAAAAATGTTATTTTATGTAGATTTGTGAACTTTTTATGAAATGATTGACTTAGAAAAAAAATAAATCCAACTTTGAAAAATTCTACAGGAGACAACGAAAATCCAGGTAATCGTATCCATCTATTTGCTCCTCCTGATTCTGTTACAAGTGAAGCAGGTAAGAAATTCATAACAACAAGTAGCATTGAAAAAATACCAAATAACCACCATCCGATTTTCCATTCAAAAAAAAGCACTTCTGTTTTGATATGGGCAAGTCCCCACATAGTAAAAATTGAAATAATAACTACCGCACCTTGTCTAATAAAAAAATGAAATTGTGAATAATCAAAATAATCAACTGCGAATATAGAAAGGGAATAAGAAAATATCATACCAACTATCATCAAAAACGATGAAGCCACCAATAATAGGTAGTCTGGTTGTTTGGTGTCGACATAAGGTTTAATCTTTTTTTGGATAAAATTCATACCGCATTTTAACCAAAAAAAGATTTAAACTAGGAATTTCATGGAGCTTGATGAGCAAAATTTAAAGAGAATAAAAAAAAGCATTATCGCCCTTCTGTTTATATTCGTATCTTTTACAATTCTTATATATTTTGTTTCTACAACTATTGAAGAATATAGAAAAATCCCCTCTCTCACAACTTCAAAATTAGATTTGGCAGTTAGAGGTGATATTTTGAGTAATGATAATTTTAAAATTACTACGTCAAGAAAGATATACACTGCGAGTATTGATACAAGAGCATTAGACTTAAATAAAAAAGAACTTTTTATAAAATTATTTTCAATTTATAGTGATATTGACGAACAACAAATTAGAGAAAAAGTAAATAACTCACTTAAAAATCCCTCTTATCTAATAATTAGTAGAGATATATCCTCAAGATCGGCTAAAAATCTACAACTTCTCGGGAAAAAACTCATTAAATTAAAAGTATTCCATTCTATCAAAATCAACAACACTCATTTAGTTTTTGGGTTAAATATGTTTGAAACTGGCGAAGCAAGAGATTATCCCTACGAAGATACGCTAACACCAGTTATTGGGTATGTTAAAGGTGAAAATAATGACAAGGGGAAGCTTAGAATAAATGGCATTAAAGGACTAGAGAAAAGTTACAACACTCAATTAAATAATATTAGAAATGGTATTCTCAAAGGCGAACGAGATATTTCTTCAAATATTATTTTTAATCGTGATTCAAAAATTACTACAAGGAAAGATGGCGACCCGCTTTATTTAAATATTCCACTTAGGCTCCAAAAAAATATTGAATTAATGCTTGACATCTATAAGGCTAAACTTGGTGCTGAAGAAATTATTGTTTCCGTTATTGAATCAAAGACTGGAAATGTTTTAGCTTTGGCATCTTCAAATCGTTTCAATCCAACAAATATTAAAGAAGATGAAATAAAAAATCTTAATGTTAGTGCGATAGAGTATCAGTATGAGCCAGGTTCTGTTATGAAACCTATTTCAATATCGCTAGTATTGGAGAAAAATAAAGCTACACTTAATGAACATTTTTTTGCATTTAACACTGGCACAAGAAATAGTGAGGGAGAATTTCCAAAAGGAAAAATACATATAGACAGATGGGGGATTTCTGATGATCATCAGTTTAAGACAAACTATCTGACAATTGAAGATATAGTTATAAATTCTAGCAATATTGGAACACTTCAAATAGTAAATAGATTAACTGGCAAAGAACTTCTTGACGGCTATCATACGTTTGGAATAAATAAAAAAACCGAGATTGATTTACCAGCCGAAAAAATTGGTTATTTACCACCATTGGGACAGGTATCAGCTGGAGAGCAATTTGGCAAATTAAATATTTTTAAATCTACAATATCGTATGGACAGGGAATGACATCTACTTTTATGCAACTATTAAAAGCTTACAATGTTTTTAATAATGATGGAGAAATTGTCACACCTTCTATTGTTAAAAAAAGTATTCAAAATCCATCAAATAAAATTATTTCAACCAAAACAGCAAATATAATGAAAGGTTTACTTATCAAAACAGTTTTAGAGGGTACTGGTAAAAATACAATCTATGAAGGTCTAGAAATTGGCGGCAAAACAGGAACGGCTAATATTGCAGGGCATGGTGGGTATCAGAAAAAATATATGAGTAGTTTCTTTGGCTTCGTAAATGATAAAGCAAATAAATACACAGTTGGGGTTATGGTAAACAATCCAACATCAACTGGCATTCATTGGTACTATTATTATGCCTCAAATTCTGCTGTTCCTGTATTTAAAAACATAATAGATATCATGGTAAAACTAAACTATCTAAAACCGCATGACATTCCAAAGCCAATTGAACAAACTGATGAATCATTAACAAAACAATAATCTATTTTTGATATAATAATTTAAATTTAAAAAAGGAATTATTATGTCAAGAGAGAAAAATTTAAAAGAATACAATTTATCAAAAGAAGAGTTAAGTAAGTTAGCTTACGCTAAATTTACTACATCAAAAGGTGTAATTATGATTAAACTTACACCGGAGTTTACGCCAATAGCAGTATCAAACTTTTCAGCACTTGTAAAAGATGGATTTTATGATGGTCTCAATTTTCATAGAGTAATCGCTGGTTTTATGGCACAAGGTGGTTGCCCTACAGGAACTGGTACCGGTGGACCTGATTGGAATATTAAATGTGAAACAAAAAGTGAAGGTCAAAAACACAAAAAAGGCACTTTATCAATGGCTCATGCTGGACCAAATACTGGTGGCAGCCAATTTTTTATCTGCTTTGCAACTTGTCCACATCTTGATGGTGTACACACTGTTTTTGGTAACATTGAAGCGGATGATAAAGAAAGCTTTAAAGTATTAGATAGCATCAAACAAAAAGATATAATTGAAAAAATAGAAATTTTAGAATCTAAATAGTCTTATCACAGAATGGCTTCCTCTATAAATATAATTTTAAAAAGGAAGCGATAAAGAGCTATATTCAGGTGAATTTAAGTGAAAGAATTTATTTTAGTATGGAGCCACTTGCAAATCCAAACAAATGATTATAAACAATTTCAATCATCATCTTTTCGCTTTAAAAAATAACCATTTGCGAAGGAGCAAAAAGTGATTTTTAAAGTGAAAATCTAATAATTGCTACTATTCATACTCAAAATCTTTGAATTTGCAAGTGGCTCCAAAATAAATAATAAACTCGCACACGGAAAAGAATATGAAAGCTAGGTTTAAATATTACGGTTAAGGGATTTGTTTCTTAAAATGGTGGGGATGTCCAATCCAAGACTTGATAAAGAGGAGCAAAAGTCAACAATAGCTACAAATTCCATAAATTATTTGAAAAAGAAAAAGAAAAAGAAAAAGAAAAAGAAAAATGTTGGAAATTAATTATTCTAAAAACACGGAACCCACAGTGTTCGTAAGCTTAACTTAACGACAGCATGGGTGCTCTTAAAGTTGTGTCTCAAATAGTATAGAAAAGATATTATAACCATCTTTGTGAGCATACTCTAATTTAAAATTTTGTATATCTACAACTCTTTTGACTATATTTAGTCCCAAACCATAACCAGCAATAGACCGCGCATTATCATCTTTTGTAAAAGTTTGTGTATAAAAGTCAAGCTCTTTTGTGAGATGTTTTCCTCTACTCAAAACACTTATAGTATGATTTTTAACTGTAATAATAATCTTATTTGTTTGTGTATAATCGTTGTATTTGAGAGCATTATCAATAAGATTTTTGATGGCAATACTTATAAAATTGATATCTGCATTGATTTCAAAACTATTTTCTATCACAACATCTATATTCTCTTCTTCAAGAATCATTTTTGAAAAAATATGAGCCAAAATAGTTTCGATAGAATAAACTTGAAAATCAAATCGTATTTTATTTGAGTTTAACCTTTCAATTTCTAAAAGTTCATTTGTGAGTTCATCCATATTTTGAAGTGATTTTTTTAATATAGCTTTATATTTCGTATTTTCTAACATCTCAATTGCTAGTTTTGATTTAGCAATAGGTGTTCGTAATTCATGGCTAATATCATTGAGAAATTGTATCCTTGAGTTGTGTAATGTTTCTAAATTATCTGCCATTTTATTAAATTCACTGACAACTTTTGCTATTTCATCATCACTTTTGAGCTCCTCTAATCTTGAATTATAATTTCCTTTCCCAAAACTTTCCATAGCTATTGAGATATGTTTAAGGGGTCTTAAAATTTGAATCATAATGATAAAAATAACAAGTAACAAAAAAATATCGGCATATATGAGATAACTGACTACATTTTTTTGTTCAAATTCATTTTCTTGTGTAGTATCATAAAAAATTATTTCATCATCAAAATATTTCATATACAAGTATAAAAGATTGCCATCTTTTATGATTTTTATCTCCCCAAATGAGATATTCTCTTCATAAATGGTTTTAAAAGATTTGATATTTGCTACTTCTATTTGTTTATAATTAAGATAGTTTAGTCGTTTATTGAGATTTTTCATATCGTTATTTGTAAAATAATTAAAAAATTCTTTTGATATTTGAAGATATTTCTCTTTATAAATAAGTTCCATTTGTTTATCATTTATCTCATTAGTTTTTGTTGATAAAAAGATCATCAAAATAAAACTAATTGTAAATAAAATAGTGACTTTATAAAAAATTGACATCTATTCCCCTATAAATTTATAACCAACACCCCAAATAGATTTGATATATTTGGGAGATTTTGAATCGTCAAAAATTTTATTTCTTATATTGCTTATATGCATATCAATTGCTCTATCTTTAAGTTCACTGTTTAAATATTGTGCTATTGATTCTCTTGACAATACTTTTGAATGATTATGAAGTAAAAATGAAAAAATTTCATATTCAATTTTTGTAAGTTCTAATGGATAATTATCGTGGAAAATTTGCATTTTATCTTCATCAATAATAAATTCACCAATTTGTTTTTTCTTTATTTTTGGATTGAGTCTTCTTAAAATAGCATTTATTCGTATGATAAGCTCTTTTGGTTCATAAGGTTTTGCTAGATAATCATCAGCACCATATTCAAAGGCTAAAACTTTATCCCCTAAATTTCCCCTTGCACTTGAGATGATAATAGGTATAGTGTTGTTTTCTCTTATCCTTTTGCACACATCAAATCCATCAAGATGAGGAAGCATAAGGTCAAGTATTACAAGAGAATATTCATCAGTTTCCAAAGATTTCAAGGCATCAAGAGGATTGGCAAATGGTACAACAATAAAATCATAATTTTGAAGATAATCTTTGAGTAACTCTTGCATATCCAAATCATCTTCAATAAGTATAATCTTATTCATTCCACTTCCCATTCTTCAACATGGATAGCAAATCTTTTTCTTTGAGATGTATCAAGTACTTGATGAATTTGTTTTAAAAATTCAACCTCTATTTGAGTATTTTTAAAACTTATTTTCTTATTTATGTCAATAATCTTATTTTCATCAAATTTATCAGCAAGAAAAGAAGCTCTTTTCTCCTCTTCTAAAATATCCTTTTCATCCCTATATTGTTTGATTTGTTTACGATATTTTTTTACAATATCTTTGATTGATTCTTTTTGAGTTTCATTCAAATTCAAATAGGTTAAATCTTTATTGTAGTAGTGTTTATGATTATCTTTATGTTCTTTTGCTTCCAAAAATAGAATAAAAAAAACTATCATAAAAATAAATTTCATTTTACCCTCTCTTTTGGTATTTTGATGAGCTCTTTTTCAATGAGACCATGTTCTATGTCTTGATGACAAGCTTTACAATTTGCTTTTGATTTTACTAAAGATGATGTGAAAATCTCTTTATCAATTTCTCTATGCTTTCTTATCCAATAAGGAGTTTTTGTTATAGCAATGGTGTTATTATCCTCTTTTAAACTTTCTAAAATCTTTAGTGATGTTTTATTTGTAGCATATTGGGCAGAATTATCCTCCAAAAAACGAAGAATTGATTGGTTGGTGACATCATCAATACTAGCATCATCCCCAAAATGATCCTCAAGGGTTGCCATCATCGTTTTCCAAGAATCTTTCGGAAGTAGATAAGGTGGATATGTGATGTGACAACTTCCACACTCTTTTACAAAGTCACTATGGAGTGCTTGATAATCTTGCTTTGCATTTGCACTTGCTATAAAAATATTATCTTTTGTGAAAATGAGATAATAAAGTGCAAATAGAGTACCAATTATCCAAAGAAGACCAAAAATCTTTTGGAATAGATTGAGTGTTATAGTTTCCTTATGCGTTGTTTTTTTATAACCATCTATCATAGAATCAATAGCATCATTTTTTTTGACAAATTTATCAATCAAAGAACCAGCGACATGAGCCCCTATAAGTGCTAAAAGGAGATTGGATGATAGTTCATGTAACTCTTTAAAAAGCTCCATCTCTTTAAAATAATCACTGTGTAAAAAAGAAAATACTCCGTGGTTTTCCTCTATGCCATAAGTTAACAATCCAGTAAAAATAGAGATAAAAGAGAGGATAAAAATAGCTACAATAGCATAACTTGATGCTGGATTGTGTCCTATTGACTCTTTTGTTTTTTCAAATGGTGATAAAAGATACTCTTTTAAATCTGCAATATTAAAATTAAAATCTTTAAAAGTAGAGTATTTTGGACCAATCAATCCCCAAATAATTCTAAAAAGAACCAAAATACCAAAAGATAAACCAAAAGCAACATGGTAAGAGAGTAGTTCATCGAAATCTGCTAATAAATAGCAAATTGCGAAGAAAAGTATCATTCCAATATGTGAGAGTCTATTAAATAATGACCAAATATAACTTTTTGTCATTAGTCATCCCATCTTCCATAATTTGGTATTTTGATATAGTCATCACTATAGACACCTTTATCTGCAGTAGTGTGACAAACAGCACATTTTGCAAGTCCCCCAACATCTTTTTGATTGATAAGTTTTTTATCTATTTTTCTATGTTTTTCGATAATGTACGGTATTTCGGAAATAGATTTATAGGTTGTAGTTCTATCTAAAGATGCAGTAATTTTCGCACTTCTTTTATATTGGAGTGCATTTTCACTTGCATTCTTGGTAAGATAATTTAAAATGGACTCTTTATCCATCTTGTCTAGTGAAGCATCTGTACCAAAATGGTTTTCTAAATTATTCATCATATAAACCCAAGATTTTGATGGTAATAATCCTGCTTGATAACCCATATGACAACTTGCACACTCTTTTTTATAGAGTTGATCATCAACAGGTGCCACACCTCGTTTGGATGAACCAAAAAAAGAATCACCAAAACACACTCCCACTAATGATACTAATACAATCATTTTTTTCATCTGTATCTCCTTATTTTGAATTGATGTAATACAATACATCACCTTTTTCTTTTGCAGTACCTTCTCTCACATACACATCATTAAAATTTCTTTTCAGCCATTTTTCTACATCTTTGACATTTGTAAGCCTTTGTGAATTTGCTTTTGGTGAGAGTGGCTCTATTGGTTTATTTGTAAAAATATTTTTACCAGTTGTTTTTAAATCACTATTATGACAACTTACACAAGATATCATATCACCTTTTTTCCCTTTGTGTTTTGTAGTAAAAAGTATCTCACCTTGTGATGGATCAAAATCTACAAAACTACCATCCATCTTTTTTGCTTCAATTTTTAATTTTTTTATATAATTACCCATTTCTGGATTGAAAGCATTCGCACTTAAACCAGAAAGGGTAGCTATAAACAACATTGTTTTTAACTTCATTTTGAACTCCTATATATATTTTAGAGCCACTTGCAAATTCAAACAAATGATTATAAACAGTTTCAATCATCATCTTTTTACTTTAAAAATAACCATTTGCGAAGGAGCAAAAAGTGATTTTTAAAGCGAAAATCTAATAATTGCTACTATTCATACTCAAAAT
>CAMCYD010000024.1 GCA_945883785.1 Helicobacter pylori PMSS1 | reverse complement strand
GGGGGGGGGGGGGTGATGAGGAGCGCCTTTCTAATCGCCCTTCTAATTGCAGTTTTTGTTGTCTTAGTAATGGTGGTAATCAATGCCAATACTACAAAAAAACGGCTTGGAAATGAGGTTTTAAAACTAACTCAAGAATTAGATGATATAAAACTCAAGTCAAATAGTGATGATGATACCACAAAAGAATTGGTTGATGTTTTAGAAAAATTAAAATTTGGTTTTTTAGGATACACGGTCAATAAACCATCTGATAACAAAACTGTCGAAAAAATAAGACTTCTTCTCAATGATGGTATAGGTAAATTTAATCATGATATGGATGAAACAATCAAAGTTTTAACAGAGTATGGCAATGCAAATTTTGCATATAAAGTAGAAGTCAAAGAACTTAGCGGAAAAACTGGCTCAATTATTTTGGGACTTCGAGCATTAGGCAGTAGCATTTCGGAACTTATGGCGATAATAGCAACTACAAAAACACTTGACCAAAAGATTAGTATTTTGTCATCTTCTGCACATAATCTTTCTGAATCTTCAAATCAACAAGCCGCAAGTTTAGAAGAAACAGCTGCAGCACTTGAAGAGATTACAAGTACCATAGTAAACAATACTAGCAATACTTTAAAAATGGCAAACTATGCCAAAGAAGTCAGTAGTTCAGTTGAGATTGGACAATCATTAGCAAATCAAACTGTTAAATCTATGGAAGATATAAATAGTGAAGTTCAAGCTATAAATACAGCGATTTCAGTAATTGACCAAATAGCATTTCAAACAAATATTCTTTCGCTCAATGCAGCAGTAGAAGCAGCAACCGCTGGTGAAGCTGGAAAAGGATTTGCAGTTGTTGCTCAAGAGGTACGAAATCTAGCAACAAGAAGTGCAGATGCTGCCAAAGAGATAAAAGATTTAGTTCAGAGTGCAGCACAAAAAACAAATCATGGCAAAACAATAGCAAACGAGATGATTAATGGCTACTTACAGTTAAATGAAAATATTATAAATACGATTAATATCATCAATGATGTTTCGAGTTCTAGCCGTGAACAACAAGCAGGAATTGAACAAATCAATAATTCTGTAACACAATTGGACCAAGCCACACAACAAAATGCATCTTCTGCGAATGATATTAGTGAAATGTTAAATGATTTGCATCAGATGTCAAAAAACCTATCATATATAGCAGACAAAGCTCAATATGACACAAATGCAGACAATCAAATATGTGATATGGATTTAATAATGAATCTAAATTCACTAAAACTTGACCACATAAACTTTAAAAATAATAATTGTAGCAAATTAGGGACTAGACAAATTTGGAAAGTTACAGGTGATCATGAATGTAAACTTGGTAAATGGATAGACGAACAGGAACGAAAAGGGGAGAAATTTACTAAAACCCAAAACTGGAGTCATCTAAAAGAAGTTCATCATGGTGTCCACGATGGTATGCAAAATATTGTAAACGAAAATGTAAATACACAAAACAATATTGCATTAAATAAACAATCAAATGCTCTAGACCTTGCTATTTCAGATGTTTTCTGGACAATCCAACAAGTCAAAAGAGATGGATGTAAGATTTAATATAGTTAGTGAAAAGTCGCTTTTGTGACTTTTGCGACTAAATTATTTACATATTATATTCAGGAAAAAGACCGATGACTTTAGATGATGCCTACAACAAATACTTACAAACTGATAAACTTACCTTATTTTTGGCAAAAAATGAACTTTACTATAAAATTTCTCTAAATTATTATATACATCAAACTACATTTGATATTAGTGATGCTTTGGAAAAACTTATAGAATTAGATTTGAAAATCGATATAGATACTTCATATAAAATATTTAAAGAGATTATTGATAAATTTTCCATTGAAGATAATTTTGAAGAGATGTTAGATGAATATATTAAAATGAGTGCTTGTTTTCAGAGCCTTGAAGATTTTATAAAAAAAGATACTGATTTGGTAAATCCACATCTTTTTGCAAAAAGCATAACTCAAACAATAGAAAATGGTACTTTTTTTAATTCTAATCTACAACAACAATTTGATGAACAAATAGATGAAACCATAGAAAAATGGGCTTTGATTGTTAATGCTGTGAAATTCTAATCAAGATTAATACCATTAAAACCTAATCATAAAAGTGTTTTTACCATCATCAAAATCATACTCAAGCACAAGATTATGGGCTTTTAAAATACTGTTGACAATATAAAGTCCCAGTCCAAGTCCTGAGCTACTATTTTCATATTTTTTATTAAAAGGCTTATTGTACTCATATATATTTTGAGCCAATTTGCCTCCTTGATTTGATACGGAAATGCGCTCTTTCGTAACTACAATACAAGGTTTGCTTGTCCCATATTTGATGGCATTGTCTAATAAATTTTTTATAACAATTGAAAAAGCATCAAAATCAACATTTACATTTGTATTCCATTTTATATCCACATCAAAATCATCTTTTGTAAGATACAACATATCAATAGCATTATCCAAAATCTCTTCAATCATAAAGTCTTTTTTGTCAAGTTTTATATTTTTAGAAGTAAATTGCTCAACCTTCGCAAATTCATTTAAAAGAAATTCCAATCTAAAAAAGGCTTTTTTCAGGCTTGTCTTAAATTTACTATCTTCAAGCATATTTGAGATAAGCAAACCTTTAGTAATTGGGGTTTTGAGTTCATGCATGATATTTCTCAAAAAAAGATTTCTTGAAGTGGTTAATATTCTGATTTGCTCAATTGCATTATTAAATTCATTCGATACTTCACTGATTTCATCTTTACTATTTGAAGCAGTATTTATCTCCAAATCGCCATCGGCAAACTTCATAATATCATTTTTAAGTTTTTTAAGTGGGGCTAATTTCTTAAGCAAAAATAAATAAAACAGTATCAAAATAAGATTTAGCAAGATAGTAAGTCCGATGATATATTTTGTTTTTTCTGGTGTTTGAATAGTATCTTTTATCAAAACTGCCTCAAATCTATCTTTGAAATAAAAATATTTATATCCTTCAAAAACATAAAGTTCCCAATCTCTATCTGATACCAACATATCGCCATTTGTTTTTATTGTTTCATAACTGATAGTTGATAGTTCCAAATCGTATTGAAACAGAGCATTTTGCATTTGTGGTTTTGTTAAAATATGTGGTTTTGGTGGATTGTGAGGTGGTGGGAAATGATTGAAATCTTCCGTTTGAAAATCAGGTGGATGTTCTTCAAAAGGTGGTTTATGAATACGATGGAGAGTCTTTAGATATTTTGAAACTAAAATATCATTTTGCTGTTGTAAAGTTATCGTGTATCCCAAATAAATAATCATATGAATTAGTACGATTAACAAACCAAAAAAGATGGTTATTTTAAAAAAGATAGAGTTTTTATTCATCTTTTAGCTTATACCCTATTCCACGGATTGATACGATATATTTAGGTTGTTTTGGATTTTCTTCGATTTTTGCTCGAAGTCTTCCGATTAAAACATCGATACTTTTATAGCTACTTTCATATTTTATACTTTCAACACCAACTAAAATTTCCTCCCTACTAACTACAAGTCCATACTTCTTTATCAAAAATTCCATAATATGAAACTCGGCATTTGTTAAACATAGAAGTTGATTATTTTGCCATATTTCCATTCTTTCAGATTGAACCGTAAAGACTTTTTGTTTAGCTGAAAGAATATTTGTTGAGACTTTATTTCGTTTTAACAAAGAGTTTATTCTCAAAACCAACTCTTGTGGATTGTATGGTTTTGGGAGATAATCATCTGCTCCGATATTAAAACACAAAGCTTTATCCTCAATATCACTTCTTGCACTTGATATGATTATTGGAATATCAGATTTTCGTCTGATTGCCTTGCAAACTTCAATTCCATCTAATTCTGGCAACGAAAGGTCAAGGATGACTAAATCATATAAAGCTACACTTAAAGCACTTATGCCAACTATCGGCGAGTCATAATTTGAGATTTGCATATCATAAGCAAAAAGATACTCACTCAAAAGTTCGGCAATCTCCAAATCATCTTCAATCATCAATATTTTAATCATAATTTAAATTTTATATTATGCCACTTGACTTGTTGAAGTTTTACTTGATAAAGTCAGATTTCTCAAATATTCTCCTAACATCTCTTTTGTTTTCGTATCTTGAGTTTGTTCGTTGACCATACTCATTATTTGTTTAAATTGGGATAGATTTGTTTTGTCATCAGTACCGTTTGTCTCTTGTTCTTTTTTTAGAGAATCTATCAAAGTAGTTACAAGCTTCATCGCATATGTCGCCATATCGTCGCTTGAAGAAGCATTTGCAGTATCTGACGAAGTGGTTGATGTGCCATAATATGCTTCGTATTCAGCAGTTGAAACTGTACCGTCTTGGTTTGTGTCTGCAACTTCATAAGTTTCCGTTGAAGCACCAGCTCCACCTCCACCACCTTTTGGTGGTTCTGCTCCTAAAGCTGCCATTGTTGTAGCAAAATCACTCTTTTCCATTTCGCCACTTTTTACAGCTTCAAACATTGAAGTGAGTTTTTTCTCTAATTCCTCTTTTGAAACTTTTCCATCAGCATCACTATCAAGTGATGAAAATAATTCTTTTGAGATTCCCATCTCTTCGATTGTCAGTTTCCCGTCCGTATCCGTATCTTTTTTGTCAAATATTTGACTTGCAATATTTCCAACATTTGGCATTCCACCTTTGTGTTCTGGTTTTGGTGGAACCTCAAGTCCCAATTCAGACAAAAAATCTCCAAATTGCTCAGGCGATATTTTCTGATTTTGGATACTTTCTAGCATACTGCTAATCGATGTTTGAAGCTCGTCTGAAGTTACTGAGCCATCTTGATTTGTGTCCAATTTACTAAAAGATTCGCTTGAAAGTCCAAGCTCATCAAGAGAAAGTGAACTATCTCCATTTACATCATTTAGTTCCATAATTTTGCTTGAAAGTTCTGTTGCACTTGGCGGTTGTTTTTTGTGTGTTGATTGTGTTTGGTACGATGAGCTTACATCATAACTTGAGCTTGAAATATTCATAATAACCCCTTTTTTGTTTTATAGATTGTAACAATATCTTACAAAAGTAAACGATAGGTAACAAATCGCTACATTTTGTAGAGTTTAATTAGCTGGAGGCACTTACTAATGGATTCATAAATCTTATTGTAAACAATGTACCTTTATGGATTTTATTCGCATATTCATACTCAATGTTTTCTACCTTTATTGTAGCATTATGTCTTTCTGTGATTATTTTATATGTCATAGAAAGTCCAAGTCCTGTACCTTGGGATTGATGTTTGGTTGTAAAATATGGTTCAAATATTTTTGAAATTACGCTTTGATCTATTCCACCGCCATTATCTTTTATGATTAAATTGCAGTGGTTATTTATTATTTTTGCGTCAATGAAAATATATTTATCCTCAATATTTTCATTTGCAACTAAGGCATCTTTCGCATTATTGATGATATTGATAAAAGCCTGCATAAGTTCATTGGAGTACCCCTGTATAGTTATATGTGAGTCTATATTTGTAACAACTTTAATATAATTACTTTTTAAATTTGGATTTACAATTGAAAGTGTTTTTTCAAATAAAGTTGATAGATAACATATATCTTCTTCACCTCCACCTTTTATAAAATCCCTAAAATCATCTATCGTTTTTGAAAGATAATTAGTTAGTTCTACAATTTTATTCATATTAGGAGTGATTTCATTTTCATTTAAGGCATCAAGCTCCTTTTTAAAAGACATTCCACTAGCTATTGTGGATATTACACTAAGTGGTTGCCTCCATTGGTGGGCAATATTACCTATCATTTCACCCATAGAAGCCAATTTCGCTTGAGATTCAAAAAGCTTTAAAGATGAAATATCTTTTGTAACTAATAAAATTCTTTTTTTATCAGGCAATAAAGAGATACTTATGTTTATAAAAATTGATTTATTATTGTTTACGAGCCATTTTTTTTCAATATTTTTAATATACCCATTTTCTAAAATATAAGTAAAAGCATCGAAAACCTTTTGTTTGTCTTCAAAAGAGGTGAAATCCAAGCAGGATTTTTGAAGTAATTCTTCCCGATTGTATCCTGTAATCTCGAGGTACGCATCATTAAAATTAAGAAACTTTGCTTGTAAATCTACTATTGCTATGCCATCTTTTGAGCAATTAAAAATTGTCTCAAATTCCTCTTTTTGCCGCTCCACTAACATATTTTGCTCTTTTTGCTTACTGATGTCGCTAAATATAAGACGAAAAATTTGATTATTGTTGTTGTCTTTTTCAGAAATCACTATAATATTTGCCCAAAATGAAATACCCTGAGCATTCACCATATGAAGTTCACCATCTTGTTTTTGCTCAGTTTTTTGTGCTTTTTTATTTAAAAGATAATAAACATCCTGTTCTTCTCTATGTATAAATTTTGATAACGGCTGTTTTATTAGTCTTTGGCAACTTAGACCCAATAAGTCTGATGCACATAAATTTGCTTCTTGAATCAATCCTTTTTCGTCAAGTGTGCAATATCCTATAGGAGCCATATCATAAAGATCAAAATAACGATTTTGTGAAATATTTAATTCATTTTGTGTTCGAAGAAGTTCATCGTGTTGCATCTCTAGTTCAATTTGGTGTACTTCAAGTTCATGAATTATTTTTTTTAGTTCATTTGATGAAAGAGATTCTTGTGATTGCAATAAATTTGTTTGATTGGTTTGGAGTAGGGCTTCGGCTTGTTTTCGTAAAAATAGTTTGGAGTTCTTATCCATAAATGTCCTTAAGATTTATATTTTATTTGGTATTAAGATTTTTATTTTCATAAAATTGGCGTTCTGTCGTTGAAATGGCATACGATTTACCGTTAGTGCTATTAATCAAAGCAGTTGAAGTCACTGAAACATTGATTATATTTCCATTTTTGGTTAATCGTTTTGTTTTGTACGATTCTAAAATCTCATCTTGGCTAAGTTGTATCAATCTTTTTTCATCTTCTTGTTGCAATTCTTTAGGTATTCTATCTTTTGCATGCATTTTAAGTGCCTCATCTTCACTCCATCCATACATTTTTGTAGCTCCATTATTCCAAGCAGTAATCTTTCCACTCATATCTTGGACAGTAATCGCATCATTTGAATCCCTCACAATAACAGCAAGGCGAGAAAGTGCATAAGCATTTTGAAGTTCGGTTCTCATATCTACAATATCTGTAATATTAACAAAAGAGATGACTGCACCCTCGATTACATTTTCGATAGTACGATAAGGCTGAATTCTCATTAAAAACCATTTTCCATCAATTGTTTTTACCTCTATCTCTTTTGGTATGAGGGTATCTAAAACATTTTGAGTATCAATCACTAATGTATCATAATCAATCAAATTTGAAACAATATGTGCAACAGGTCGCCCTAAATCGCCTACAATAAGATTGATTATATTTGTAACTGCTGGTGTAAATCTTAAGATACAAAGTTTAAAATCTACAAAAATTGTTCCTATCCCAGTTCCTGCCAAAAGATTATTCATATCATTATTAATTCTAGACAAATCTATTACTTTGGTGCTAAGCTCAGAGTTTACAGTTGAAAGCTCTTCGTTCACTGATTGCAATTCCTCTTTTGAAGTTTCTAGCTCCTCATTACTTGATTGAAGCTCTTCGTTCATAGATTGTATCTCTTCGTTGTATGATTTTAACTCTTCATTTGAAATTTCAAGCTTTTCATTCATATCTTGCAAAAACTCTTTTTGAAGTTGTAATTCTTGTTTTAGTGCTTTTATTTTTTGATTCTCATCTGGATTATTATTCTCATCGTCACTTGTTTCATAATGTGCCGAAATAGCTTCTATCGCTTCAAGCTCGTCTTGGAAAATTACTACATATAAAGCTGGTTGTTCTTTTAAGGATAAAGCTACATCTACGGGACAAATACTTAAATAAACACTTAAAATTTGGGAGTGGCTATTGATGTGTATATCTTTGATATGGACTATCTCCTTGGTAGTTTTAGCTTTGTGTAAAGCTAAAGTCAAATCTTGTTGCAATCCCTCTCTTGCCATTTTCAAAACATTATTTGTGTTTGTTTCTCCAGATGGTAATTCAAGATACATACCTGTACGACCATGCAAATAAAGAATATCACCATTCTCATTTATAAGTACAGATGCTGGGGCTATCTGTTTTAGAATTGTTTTTTCAGTGAGTTCACACAAAGATAATTTTGTTTTTAAATCAATTTTAGGGGCTAGTTGGTGGTAAGGCATTATATTTTCCATTAGTAAAAGACGATTTTGAATCATCTTTCGCGTATTTTTTGTATCTTTTTTGCATTGATAGAGTTTTGATTTTTGCTCAATTTGATGAAAAAGTTCGTTGAACTCCCCAACAGTTTCTGATGTCCCCAAAAATAAAACTCCATCACTTTTGAGTGCGTAATGAAAAGATAAAATCAGTTTTTTCTGTAGTTGTGCATTCATATAAATAAGAAGATTTCGACAACTTATCAAATCAAGCTGAGAAAATGGGGGATCTTTTATCACATCGTGTATTGAAAAGATAAGTAAATCTCGAATATTTTTGTGGATTCTGTAAGTATTTTTATTATTGTTTTTTACAAAATATTGTTCAAGTCTTTGTTGAGAGATATTTTCTTCGATAGTTAATGGATATATACCAGCTCTTGCAGTATTTATTGCTCGCCCATCAATATCAGTTGCAAATATTTGAATAGTAAAATTTTGCTTTATCTTTTCCATATATTCTACGATAAGAATTGCTATAGAATAAGCTTCCTCGCCAGTTGAGCAACCAGCAATCCAAACTCTTATGGCTGTTTCTTGCAGTTTGTCTACAAAAAGTGAAGGGATAACTGTGTTTTCAAGTACATCAAAAGCTTCTTTGTCTCGAAAAAAATTGGTTACTCCTATCAAAAGGTCATTAAACAACTCATCAATTTCATTTTCGTTTTGTCGCAAATAATTATAATATTCCTCAGTGTTCTCAATTTGATGAACTGCCATTCTTCTTGCTATCCGACGCCCAACAGTGCTTGGTTTGTACATAGAAAAATCATGTGTAGTTTTATTTCTAAGAAGTATAAATATTTTTTGGAGAATATTTTCATCATTATCTGAATAGATTTTTTGACTTTTATAGTTGGAAATATTCTTAGCATGCAAAACAAGCTTTTTGAACATTTCATTTGGATTTAGCACATAATCAACATAATGTGTAGCAATAGCACTTTCAGGCATCCCAGCAAATTCAGATGATTCGATACTTTGCACAAGAACTAATCCACCAGCTTTTTTAATAGCTTTGATACCAATTGAGCCATCGTGTGCTGTTCCTGAAAGTATTATCCCAACTGCATACCTATGTTGATCCACAGCAAGTGAATTAAAAAAATAATCAATTGGCAAACGATGTCCTCTAGGGGAAAGTGGTTTTGTAAGCTCAATAGTGCCATCCAAAAGTCCCATATTATAATTTGGAGGAATGACATAAACACAGTTTGGTTCAACTCTTATTCCATCTTGTGCTTCATAAACTTTCATAGTTGTATATTGTTGGACAAGTTCTTGGAGGATACTTTTGTAGTCAGGGGAAAGATGCTGGATAAGTAAAAAAGCCATACCAGAATTACAATCAGAAGGTATTGCTTGAAAAAATGACTCAAATGCTGATAAACCGCCAGCTGAAGCACCAATGCCTACAATTATAAATGGATTATTTTTGTTGGAATTATTGTGATTATTAAGATTAGCTACTTTAGCTATTGAATTCATTTTTCATCCCTGTCACTCACAAGTAGCTTGTAATTTAAATTTAGTTTTTATTTTGAAAAAAAGTATATCTAAATTAAGCAACTTATATCATTATTACAAAACAATATTGGCAGTGACTAGTATAAATTCAGATATACTTTTTGTTGCTTAGATTACAAGGATGAAAAAATGAATGTATTAGGATTTTTTGATGAATAAAAATTTACGAAAAGAAGCTGAAGAAATATTAAAAAATAAGATTGTACAACTATCAAATAATGTTCAAATACTCTCACACAATGAGATGCAAAATTTAGTATATGAACTAGAAGTGCATCAAATTGAGCTAGAGATGCAAAATGAAGAACTTACTCGTATTCAACATGAACTTGTTGTTGCAAATAATTGTTATTTTGATCTTTACAATATGGCTCCAATTGGATATTGCACACTAGATGAAAATGGATTGATTCAAGAAGCAAATCTTTCTGCTGAAAATTTGTTAGGTCTTCATCGTCAACAACTCCTTAAACAACCAATAGTGCGATTTATATATAGAGATGACCAAGATATTTATTATCTTTTAAATAAAAAGTTACTTTTAACGGCAGAAAAACAAGAGTGTGAACTTCGTATGCAAAATGTTCAAGGAGTTCACTTTTGTGCACATCTTATAGTAAGTTCTGAAAAAGATAGTAATAATAATCAAAATTTTCGATTAATATTGAGTGACATTAGCAAACAAAAAGAGCAAGAAAAACAACTTTTTACAGCAGAAAATATTGTAAAAAAAGAGCTTCATCATAGTGTAAAAAACAATATGCAACTTATCCTCTCTTTGTTTAAACTCAAACTTGCCCCTTTTATAAATCCAGATATTCAAAGAGTCATAAAAGAGGTTACTTATAAAATTCGAGGTATGGCAAATGTGCATGATATGCTTTATAAACAAAAAGTACTCACAAACATTGACGCAAGTGAATATTTTATAACCCTCATAAATGCTCTTAAAAATGGCTACGAAACAGAGCATATAAAATTTGATATGAAAATAGATGTACAGCTGAGTAGTGATCAGCTTATCTTTTGTGGTTTGATTGTAAATGAAGTTGTTATAAATGCTATAAAATATGCTTTTAGTGATAACAAGGATTCAAATAGATGGACAATAAAATTGAATTTTTATACTGATGAGAAACAAACAATTTTGGAAATATCTGATAATGGAAGAGGGATGGATGAATCTAGGAAAATCTCTTTTGGTTCTGAGATGATAGAGGGTTTGATACAAAATGAACTCAAAGGTAAAATGAAATTAGAAACAGATAACGGGGCAAGATATACTTTTTATATTCCAAGGTAGTTTTTCAAGAATATATTTATTTCTTATGCTGGATTTCTGCTAAACCGAAAAAATATAAATCTTGATATGTCATTTGTCTCAAAATAGTGCCATCTTCGTTGTAAAATAATCCAGGAATCGCATTTCCATTTTTAAAATTTATTGCACACTCTAATTTACCAGACTCATAATACAATTTTGCCTTACCATGTTCTTTCCCATTTTTATAACGACGCTTGGATAATAGTACACCAAGTTTGGAATAGATTTTTGTTAGACCGTGTCTTTTCCCTTCTCTATAATTTTCTTCAGCTTCTAATTCACCAGATTTATAGTAAGTTTTACTCGTTCCATTTTCTTTATCATTACTAAAATGTGCCTCATATTTTAATTCGCCAGTTTTATAATATTTTTTGGTATGTAATATCATCAATAAATAGACTTTATTTTCAGTCTGTAGCCTTCCCCATGGTGTGTTTCTATAGAGAGTGGAATAAGTTTTGCTCTCACTCTGGATATGAGCTGACGCATACTTCCAGCAGAGACCTCCTCATCGTTCCAGACATATTGGGATATCTCATAATCACTGACAATTTGATTTTTTCTATGAAATAATAGACTAAGAAATAAGTTTTCTTTCGTTGTTAATTTTATCTCTTGGTCACCGTAATAGATAACTCTATTTATCATATCATAGATAATATCTTTGTCTAAATAGACTTTTTCTATGTTATTCATTTTGTATCTATTTATGGTAAGTTTTATTATTTTAAGTAGGGCATCACTGTCGTAAGGTTTGCTTACATAATAAGAGTGATTTGTCTCCGCGACATCTTCAAGTGTTCCATCATCTCCATTACCGGTTAAGTAGATAACGGGTATGTTTTTTGTTTTGTTAAGTGTTTTCACCAAGTCAATTCCACTAATATATGCATCTCCTAAGTTTATGTCTGTAATCAATAAATCAAAAGCACTATGCATAATATGTTCAAGTGCTTCTTGTGCAGAATATGCAAGCAATACCTCATATCCAGCAAGCTTCAAATCATATTTCAATGCTTTTGCGGTAATAGAGTTATCTTCTATTACCAATATATTTAATTTACTCAAATGAAAACTTCAACAATTGATTTTTCCTTACTTATTAAAAACTCTTGTGCATATTATATTAAAAATGTGACACGATTGTCACATTGTATTTCTTTTGATTACAAGATGCTTTTTTGATTTTAAAAGAGTATGATGCCACTAAATCTCCACATATTTCAATACAAAGGCTCTATTTTGAAAAAAACATTTGATAATTTCTACACAAGCGGATGGGATTTCTCTCTCTCAGGAACAGATTTAAAACATAGATATCAGATGATAAATATCGGTATCTTTTTGTCTACACTCGCACTTTTTTATGCACTGATAAACGATTATTATCTACAAAACTATATTTTCCCAGAAATGACAATAATTGACATTATAGAAATGACAATAATTATCATGAATATAATAATGATAATAGCTTTACGAATATCCCAAAAAACATTTGAATATGTTGCGATGACAATAACTGCACAATATACTTTCTTTTTTCTAGCCATGATTTATGCAGGTACTCCAATGGATGTAAAGCATGCGTGGTTTTTTACATATTCCACCATTCTTATCTATTTTCAGAGTTCTAGACAAGGGGTTTATTGGTTTGTTTTTTTCATAATTATGCTTCTTATAGCTCCATTTCAGCAATTTGTGCATATTTGTTACTCAGTGTACGAAATTTTTTATCTCTCTTTCGTACTAATGGTTATTTATGCTATTACCCATTTTTATCAACTCAAAATGGAAGAAGTTAGTGCTTTAATTAAAGAGCAAGAGAAAAAACTTTTGATTAGTGAAAATATTGTAAAAAAAGAGCTTCATCATAGAGTGAAAAACAATATGCAGTTTATTCTATCTTTGTTTAAACTAAAACTCGCACCATTTATGAATTCTGATATTCACCAAGTTATAAAAGAGGTCACTTATAAAATTCGAGGAATGGCAAGCGTGCATGATATGCTTTATAAACAAAAAGTACTTACAAGTATTGATGCAAACCAATATTTTACAACTTTAGTGAATGCGCTTAAACATGGTTATGAAACAGAGCATATAAAATTTGATATGAAAATAGATACCCAGCTTAGCAGTGACCAACTCATATTTTGCGGTTTGATTGTAAATGAAGTTGTTATGAATGCTATAAAATATGCTTTTAATGATAAAGCAAGCGAAAAAAGGTGGACTATAAGTTTAAATATTTATAGTGATGAGTTGCAAACCGTTTTAGAAATCTCAGATAATGGAAAAGGGATGAATGAATCTAGACAACTTTCTTTTGGCTCGGAGATGATAGAAAGTTTGATAGAAAATGAACTCAAAGGTAAAATGAAATTAGAAACAGACAAAGGGGTGAAATATACTTTTTATATTCCAAGACAGGTTTGCGGGGGGGTAAGACCCATAAATAATACAACTTTCAAAACTTTTCAAAACTTTTAATCTAATCAAAATAATCACAAAACACCGTATCTAAGCCACTTATACATTTTACAAACTAATAATTTTATCCATATGTCACAACCATGTCACAACTGTGGCACAACCATGTCACACCTTGATGTTACATTACGGAATCTTAAATTAAGGAGATGTGATGAATATAAAAAACAAAAACAACATGAGTTTAGTGCTTAGCACTATTTTGGTCGGTTCTATTGGATTGGTAGGATGTGGTGGAGGAAGTAATGATGCAGCACCAACATCAGCAACTATTTCTGGAGTTGCCATTGATGGTTATATCAAACAAGCAACAGTAACTTTAAATGGTGTAACTACACAAACAGATGATGCAGGTCTATGGTCTATTACTTATAGTGGAAATAATAGTGATGTTATAACTGTGAGAGGTGGAATAGATACAAGTACAAATAAACCTTTTGAAGGTACTTTAAAAGCAGAGATTGATGCTGATGGTGTAAATATCGCGGTTACTCCTTTGTCTACTTTAGTAAGTTCTTTGGTTCAAAATGGGGCAACAAAAGAAGAGGCGAGTGCAAAAATCGCTGCACAGTTAGGTATCTCTGAAGCTACCCTTGCAAGTGATCCTATGGCTCTTTTAGCAACTGGTACACTAGCACAAAAAAGTGAAGCTGCACAAGCTATGAAAAGTATTTTGATAGTTCAAAAAACAGCTGAAGCTTTTGCAAAATCTATGGGTGATAATGGGAGTGCTAATTATGAGGCAACATTTGCAGGTGTCTATGATGTCATTGCTACAAAATTAAATAGTGCAAATTTTGCAACAGTTATGGCAGATACTGCTGGTATGACAACAGCACTGCAGACAAATTTAGCTTCAAGTGTTACGGATACTCTTTTAAATGATAGATTAGACGCTGCTTCTAGTAGTGTTGGAAATATTGTTGTTGCTATAAACAGCATAACTCTTGATACTGTTCAAAATGATACAAATAATGTTGCAAAGGCAGTTGAGCAACTCACAACTTTGATTGAAAATAAATTAGTAGATATAGCAATTTCTGCAGATATTTCAGCTATTACTGCAGCCGAAGCAAATGCTAGCGTAGTGGCAGGTGAAAATAATATTACTACTTTAGTAAGTGCTTACCAATCAGATTCAAATTTAACTATCGTAGATTCTGCAGCAATTGTAGTAATAGCATCTGCTAATACATCCGTTTATGATGCGAATGTATCTAATGTAACTTTCAATTTCACAGCAGGAACTTACATATATGCTATTACAAAATTTAATGACGGTGATGTTCTCAATTTTCCTGATGGGAACACAGCAACAATCATAAATGAAAGTTTTACAGATGGAAATGTTACGGTTCAGTGGGCAGATAATGGAAATGTAATTACAGTAAATCTCTCAAATATCCCATTATCTGATGACCCAACTCTCTATGGAGCAGAGAGTTTCCAAACCGCATTCGGAACTGGTTCGATTCAATAGTCCCATTTACTCTTCTCATAGAGGGTAAATTATAAAAATTAAACAAAAACAAGGAAAACAAAATGGCAAAAGTATTTTTAACAACAGGCGAAGAAGACTATGTAGCAGCAAACTTAGGTGATGCTTTTTATGGCTCTACTGGGGCAGAGAGCATATTTATAAATAATAATGTGGGCGGTATTATTGTAGATTCAAATACAGAATCAGTATCGCTCACAAATGATATCGCCGAGTATTCATTTCAACAAAATGGAAATGTTTTGAGTATCTATTTGGCAGATGGTACGACTCTTATTACAAGAATGGCAATCGGTGATAATGGTTCAACACTTATTATGAATGGGGTATCTCATTCTGTAGCAATGGATGCAACTCAAACACATCCAATGAGTGTAGCTGGAAAAACAGTTGCTGCTCACACCCTAACAATAGGAGTAGATAATATCACAGGAACTGCTGGAGGGGATACATTTAACGCTACATATGGTGATGGGAATCCAGATACATATACACTTGAAAGTGCAGATGTTCTAAACGGTGGAGCGGGAGTAGATACTTTACATATTACAACCGCACAAGAAGCGAGTACTCCAAGTGATGCTCTTTGGGCACATACAACTAACTTTGAAAAAATTGCATTCAATTCAATTGGTAACGGTGCACAAACTGTAACTACTGGTGCTAATTTTGCAACAGCATTTGCAACAGGTGTTGATTTAAGTGTTCAAACTCTTTTAGGTGCGATGACTATTGATATGAGTGGATATACACAAACTACAACAGTGAATACAACAACAATAGGAGCAGGTGCACAAACTATTACAACAGGAACAGGTGCGGCAACTGTAAATGCAACAACTTTAACAGATGGAGCTCAAACTATTAGTGGTGTAAACCTTAATACTGTAAATGCAGATGTTTTTGGAGCAGGTGCTCAAACGATTACAAGTACAAGTACTTCTGATGTTACAGTAATCGCAAATGCCTTTAATGGTGCTCAAACTATTACAACTGGTGCAGGAAATGACCATGTAACAACAACTTCAGCAGCTGGGACAATCAATGCGATTACAACTGGTGCAGGAAATGATGTTATCGTAGCAAGTTCTGGAAGTGATGTTATCACTGGTGGTCAAGGTGCGGATATTATGAGTGGTGGAACTGGAGCAGATACATTTAATATTGGAGCTGGGGATACTGGTCTTACTTTAGAGAGCGCAGATATTATTACTGACTTTACTGCTAATGATGTGATTAATGCAACTTCAATGGTAGGTGGGGCAACTATAGTTGATGGTTCTGGTTTTGCTAATTTTGATACATTCCTTGCAGCAGCAAGTGCTGCATACACTGTTAATTCAGCTGCATATATAGCTTATAATGCTGCAGGTAGTGGTGATGCTTGGGTTTTTATGGATCATAATAACAGTGATACAGCAAATGTAGGTGATTCAGTAGTTGTTTTAAGTGGTATTAACACTGCTGCTAAAATTGATGTTGTTGCTCCACGAATAGTTTCTGCATCAGTTTCAATTGATGGTAGAAGTATTGTAATTACACACTCTGAATCATTAACTGGTACTCCAGAAGCAAGTGATTATGGAGTAACTTTAAGTTCTGGTAGTGTTGCTATCACAGGTGCAACTCTTGGAAGTGGTGTAGATGCAAACAAAGTTACGATAGCTCTCTCAGAGCCAATTGCTACAGGATTAAGTGTAACAAATCTTGTTCATACATCTTCAAATGCTCTTAGTGATGGAGCGATAGTTCCATATAGCCTATCAACACAAACATTAACGACAGTGGCAAATAGCTCTTTAGTTTCTACTTATACATTTACAATGGGTACGGACAACTTAAGTGGAACAGCTTCTAATGACACATTTAATGCTACATACGGAAATGGAAGTACATTAAAAACAATTCAACCTGAAGATATTATCAATGGTGGTGGTGGATCTGATACTGTAAATATTGTTACAGGATCTGAAGCTAGTACATCACCTGATGGTCTATGGACAAATAAAACTAATTTAGAAAAAGTTGCATTTAGATCAACAGGTGATGGTGTACAAACTATTACTACAGGAAGTGATTTTGAAGCAGCATTCGCAACAGGTGTTGATTTAAGTGTAGAAACACAAGTTGGTGCAATTAATCTCACAATGGGTTCTTACACTCATGCGGCGACAATCACAACTTCAACAATGGGTGCAGGTGTTCATACTATTTTAACAGGTTCAGGTGCTACAACAGTAAATGCAACATCTCACGCTGCTGGGGCTCAAACTATTAATGGAGCAGGTTTAACTACTGTAAATGCTCTTGTCGTTGGTGCTGGTGTTCAAACTATCGGTACTTCTGCTGGACAAAATATTGTTACAGTAAATGCAACGATTGAAGGAGCTGGTGCACAACAAATCACAAGTACAAGTGCATCGAATGTTACAATAGTTGCAAACGCTACAAATGGTGTTCAAACAATTGTAACAAGTACAGGAAATGACCATGTTACAACAACAGGAGCAACTGGTGTAAATAATACAATCTCTACAATGGCAGGTGATGATATTATTGTTGCTGGAGCTGGGAATGATATGATTACTGGTGGTACTGGTAGAGATATTATGACTGGTGGAGCTGGTAGAGATATATTTGTATTTGCTAACGGTGATACTGGTACAACTTTAGAAACAGCGGATGTTATTACAGATTTTAGTTCTGAAGATATTATTCAAGCACCAGCAGGGTCTTTAATTTTAACAAACGGTTCAGCTATTGCTAACTTTGCTGATTTTACTGCAGCTGCTAATGCTGCATTTGCTGGTGGAACTACAAATGATGATAAATATATCGCATACAATGCTGCTGGTAGTGGTGATGCTTGGGTTGCTATTGATCATAATAATGATGGTGTTTTAGATTCTGTAACTGTTTTAAGTGGTGTAAATCTTGCAAGTGAAATTACAGATGTTGTTGCTCCAGTAATACTTTCAGCAGCGGTATCAATAGATGGAAGAAGTATCGTGATTACACACTCTGAAGCATTAAGCGGTACTCCTGAAGCAGCTGATTATGGAGTAACTTTAAGTGCTGGTACAGCAACTATAACAGGTGCAATTTTAGGAACAGGTTCAGATGCACATATAGTTACAATAGCTCTTTCTAATACTATTGCTTCTAATTTAAGTGTAACAAATCTTGTGTATACAGCAAACGCAGGAACTGCTGATTCTATTAAAGACGCAACAGCAATTTCTAATAAAGCAACTACACAAACATTGTCTTCTGTGGCTAATAATTCATCAGTCGCTGCTCATCACGCACTTACATTGGGTGTAGATAATATTGTAGGAACATCTGGAGCTGATGCATTTGATAGTACTTTTGGAGTTGGTGATCCAGATAGCTATACGCTTGAAAATGCAGATGTTCTCAATGGTGGTACTGGGATTGATACTCTCAATGTGACAACTGGAGCTGAGGCGAACTCACCAACAGATGCTCTATGGGCTAATAAACTTGGTTTTGAAAAAATCGCGTTTAACTCAACAGGTATTGGTGCACAAACTATTGTTACAGGTGATAATTTTCAAACTGCATTTGTAGATGGTGTAGATATGAGTGTACAAACATTCGCAGGTGCAATTACTGTTAATATGACTGGGTATTTAGATACTGCAACAATCAATACAACAACAATTGGTACTGGTGCACACACTATTACAACTGGAACAGGAGCAGCAATTGTAAATGCAACATCTCTTACAGATGGTGCTCAAACAATCAGTGGTATAAATCTTAATACTGTTCATGCAACGGTTCTTGGAAATGGAGCTCAAACGATTACAAGTACAAGTACATCTAATGTTACAGTGGTTGCAGATGCCTTTAATGGTGCTCAAACTATTACAACTGGTGCAGGAAATGACCATGTTACAACAACTTCAGCCGCTGGGACAATCAATGCGATTACAACTGGTGCAGGGAATGATGTTATCGTAGCAAGTTCTGGAAGTGATGTTATCACTGGTGGTCAAGGTGCGGATATTATGAGTGGTGGAACTGGAGCAGATACATTTGCATTTGGACTTGCTGATACTGGGTTTTCGCTTGCAACGGCAGATGTTATTACTGACTTCTCAACAGAGTTTGATGTGATTACTACTGAGTATACTGAAGGAACAGTTGCAATAGCAGATGGTTCTACTTTAACTGATTTTACAGCATTTACAACAGCAGCTGCTACAGCATTAAGTGGAGCTACTGGTGCATATATCGCATACAATGCTGCTAATAGTGGTGATGCTTGGGTTCTTAGTGATACAAACAATAATAATGTTGTTGATTCAGGTGATACATTGATTATTTTAACAGGGATAAACCTCTCTAGTGAAATCGCAATTGGTGATATTGCTTAATCTCATCTTTTACTTTCCCTCTTTTTGAGGGGAAGTCTTTTTTATCCCATTTTTTATTCTTTGAATAAAGAATAAACCAAAAAACAATAGTGAAGGAATTCCATGTCGCAACTACACAATAATCAAAAAAGTAAAGAAAGTGAACTCAAAAGCGCAATAATGCAATCTAAAAAATCGTTTATAATAGTTGGATTTTTTAGTTTATTTATCAATTTACTTATGCTAGTTCCATCTTTGTATATGCTACAACTGTATGATAGAGTATTAACAAGTAGAAGTTTAGAAACACTTATAATGCTTACTTTGCTAGTTGTTTTCTTATTTATCACAATGGGTACTTTAGAGATTGTTAGATCTAAAATACTTGTATTTGTAGGAAATAAACTTGACGCCCTTTTGAGTCAAAGAGTTTTTTATTCACTCTTTGATTTATCGAGCAAACAACCAGCAAAAGCATCTTCTGTGCCTTTAAATGATTTAACACAAATAAGACAATTTATGACAGGTAACGCTCTTTTTGCATTTTTTGATGCACCTTGGATGCCAATATATATAGCAGTTCTTTTTTTCTTTCATCCTTGGTTTGGGTATTTTGCTATTTTTGCCAGTATAGTTTTGGTAACTCTTGCGCTACTTAATGAATATGACACAAAAGAGAAATTATTAGAGGCAAACCTTATGAGTAGAGATTCTATGATGTATGTTGATTCGAACTTAAGAAATGCAGAAGTCGTAAATGCTTTAGGTATGAAAACAAATATTTATAATATATGGAAAGAAAAATACTACGCTTTTTTAAATGCACAAACAGATGCTAGCAATAAAGCTGGTGTTTGGTCAAATATTTCAAAAAATCTAAGAATGTTATTTCAGTCACTTATATTAGGGCTTGGAGGATACCTTGCAATAAAATCTGAAGTAAGCCCTGGAATGATGATAGCAGCTTCAATTATCATGGGTAGAGCTTTAGCGCCACTTGATTTGATGATTGGAAGCTGGAAAGGTTTTAGTAATGCTAGGACTTCTTATAAAAGATTAGATGAGTTATTGGACAATTTTCCACAAAACAAAGAATATATGAAGCTTCCAGCTCCTCAAGGCGAGGTGATTCTAGAAGGTGTTGTGGTAATTCCACCAAATGGACAACAGCAATCTATTAGAGGTATCTCTATGCAAATAAATAAAGGGGATGTTGTTGGAATAATAGGTCCTAGTGCTGCTGGAAAATCATCTTTGGCTAGAATTATTTTAGGATTGTGGCCATTATCTGCTGGTAAAGCAAGACTTGATAGAGCAGATATTTACCAATGGGATAAAAGTGATTTAGGACGATATATAGGTTATTTGCCACAAGATATAGAACTTTTTGAGGGAACTATTGGTCAAAACATCTCTAGGTTTGAAGAGATGAGCCCACATAAAGTCGTTGAAGCTGCAAAAATAGCTGGTGTTCATGAGATGATTTTAAGACTTCATGAGGGTTATAACACAAAAATAGGTGTTGGCGGTGAGGCACTTTCTGGTGGACAAAAACAAAGAATAGCTTTTGCACGAGCGATTTACAATGATCCTGTTTTGGTTGTCCTTGATGAGCCAAACTCAAATCTTGATGAACAAGGGGAATTAGCACTTGTTGAAGCTATAAAATCACTCAAAGAGATGAAAACAACCGTAATAATCATTACACATAGACCAAATATATTGCAAGTTACCAATAAATTAGCTCTTATAAAAAACGGTTTATTAGAGCTGTACGGGCAAACGAATGAAGTTTTGGCAAAGTTAGGTACAGCAAATTCTTCTATTGCTAAAAACAAAGAGCAAACAACATCACTTAGCAAACTAAGTAGTTAGGAAAGATTATGGATAATAAACAGATAAAAGTGCCATCAAGTGATGATGCATCGGTGATTAGATTTGGATTGATAGTTGTCTTTGTAGTCTTTGTACTTATGGGCAGTTGGATGGCTTTTGCTCCACTAGTAACATCTTCTGTTGCTAGTGGAAAAGTATCAGCAGATTTAGGTAAAAAAACAATTCAACATTTTGAAGGAGGAGTTATTGAGGCTATCTATGTAAAAGATGGAGATATTGTAAAGAAAGATCAAATTTTAATGAAACTAAGTGATGTGCAAGTGAAAGCACAACTTGATATTTTACAATCCCAATATCAAAATAACATTGCACTAATAGCCAGATTAAAAGCTCAAAGAGATAACTTAAAAAAGATAGAGTTTTCTGGTGAAATAGAAGATATCGAAGCTATAAGAAATCAGACAAATATTTTTTTCTCAACAAATAAAGCAATTGAAGATGAAAATACTATTACAAATAATAAAGTTGTTCAGCTTCAAAGTCAAATTGATGGAGCTAATTCATTAATCATCAGTAAGGAGAATAGATTTGAATCTATTAAAGAGGAGATTTTGGAGTGGGAAGATCTATTCAAACAAAGGCTTGTTGATAAACAAAAAATAAGAGATTTAAGTCGAGAAAGCAACACGATAAAAGGTGATTTAGCTAATATAAAATCTGAAATAGCAAAGCTAAAAGAACAAATAAGTGAAGTTGGTAACCAAAAACTTCTAAGGGAAAAAGAGTTTAAAAATGAGACTTTACAAAAATATGTAGAGGCTGAGACACACATTTCAGATTTGAAATCAAAAATAATCGCAAATGAAGATATTATTAAAAGAACCACAATAACTTCACCCATCGATGGTACAGTAGTAGGTCTGAGCCTTCATACAATAGGTGGAGTTGTAAATCCAAGTAAAACAATACTTGAAATTATCCCAAAAGATGCAAAGCTTCTCGTAATAGCAGAGGTTAAAACAGCAGATGTTGATAAAGTGAAAGTGGGACTTCTTAGCGAAATTAAGTTTACAGCCTTTAATCTTCAACATACTCTTGCCATTGAAGGGAGAGTTGTCCATGTGTCAGCAGATATTTTTACAAATGACGCAACTCATACACCTTATTATGAAGCTAAAATAGAGGTTACAAAAAGTGGTTTAGAACTACTAGAAAAGAGCGGATTCGTATTAGTTTCAGGTATGCCTGCGGAGGTTATGATTAATATTGGAGACACAACAGCACTTAATTATTTTCTAAAACCTTTCAAAGAGATGCTAGGAAGGAGTTTAAATGAAGAATAATATTATGAGAAATTTTATTTTATTGTTTATTTTTTCAACTTATTTAAGCGGTAAAGAGATGCTTCATTTTTCAAAAGTATATGAACTCGCTCTTATAAATACAAATTCGATTAAGTCTTCAGCTTATAAAGTTGAGGCAGAAAAAGAAAAATTAAATCAAGAATACTCAAAGTTATATCCACAAATAAATTTTTCATCGAACTATGGAAAGGCTGATTATGAGTACAATCCAAACTATGCCAACATTAATCATGTAAGACAAGGGATGTTTAGTAGTACACTAACGCTTCGACAATCAATCTACAATGCTGATACATTTTCTAAAATAGCGATGGAAAAATCAAGAGGGAAACTTTTTGAAATTGATGCGGATTTGAAAAAAGAGGAGTTGGCTCAGAGTGTATTTAAAATATACCTTGAACTTTTAAAATCCCACAATAAAATAAAACTCTATCAATCAAATATTGAGTTTACTAAGTCAAAATTAGAAATCTTAACTAAACAATATGAGATGGATTTGGCAAATAAGATGGATTTATTTCAGATGCAAGTGGAATATAGTTCAGCTCTCATTAGTTTAGAAAAAGAGAAAAAATCACTTAAAGTATATGAACTCAAATTGACACAATTTATTGGTGATAATGAGTATGCTTTGCCAAATTTAGAGATTAACAATCAAACACTAGAGAATATTAATGCAATAAAAAAGTCAATTTTTAGTAGTGATAATTTTGATAGAAATCTAAAAGTACTGCGTGCACAAGTCTCATTGCAGTTAACAAAAGAACAGGTTATTAATGCATCAGACGGACATCTTCCACGCTTAGATTTGCAAGGATCTATTTCAAAATACAGGACAGATGATCCAACAAGTGATACACCTTATAATAATGTGCAACAACTGACATTAGTGCTTAATATTCCTATCTATAGTGGAGGTATGGTTTCATCGATGGTTACTTCATCTAAGCTTATGAACAAAGCCGCAACTGAAGATTTGATAGATGTTAAGAAACAATCACAAATCGAGTACAACGAATATCTAGCAACATTTAATATATCTATAGAATCAGTTACGATGTATAAAAATGCGCTCCAATCGGCAGAACTTTATGTAAATGCAGTAGAGCAGGGGTACGGGCATGGTCTTAAAAGTATCATAGATGTAAATGAAGCAAAAGCAAAGCTGTATGAGGTGAAATACAAATATCTTGATAATCTTCACTCCATGATTGACTCTTATGTAGGGCTTTTGATTGTAAGTAACAATTTTGAACATATTGATTTGCTGGACAAAATCATAGAATAATTTAGGAAAACAAAACAAAACAAAGGAAAAACAATGAAAGCAACTTTTTTAATCATAATAGCACTTACTCAGGTGGGATTTTCAAGCGACAATTACTACTATCAAAATAGTAAAAAAATATATTTAACACATTTAGTTGTTCCATCTAGTGATATCCTTTCAAATAATCAAGATATAGATTACTTTCAAAATGAAAATAATATTACTTTAGGGGTGGGAAATATGATTATAGTAAAAATCAAAGATGGGGTTGTAATAGAGAACTTATTAACTAAATTCAATCTCTCTTTTGAAAAAATACTTGCCAAAAATCTTTATCTTGTAAAAGTAGAAAACAAAAAAATGGCTATAGATATATCCAATAGATTAAGTGAATATCACGAAGTAGAATATGCTCAACCAGATTTTCATAAAACAAGAATAAGAAGATAGTTATGAAAAAAACTTTTTTGATTTTATTATCACTCCTCTTTGTAGGATGTGAAAGTGATAATGGATGTACTGGAACGGCTACTGATGATACTATTGATACAACTATGGATATTAATATTTCAAATATGTCGCTAGAAGGGGAACCTTACTACCTGCATTCCCGCCAACTCATAACGAGCTAGGTATTTCAATGCCTAGGTTGTCATAAATATCTTTTTGTTTTTGGAGTATCTCTCCGACTTTTAAATTATTATTTTTATATTGAAAACATTCAATCACATCAAGTTTATCCAATAG
>CAMCYD010000023.1 GCA_945883785.1 Helicobacter pylori PMSS1 | reverse complement strand
ATTCAAAGATTTTGAGTATGAATAGTAGCAATTATTAGATTTTCACTTTAAAAATCACTTTTTGCTCCATGCAAATGGTTATTTTTAAAGGGGAAAGATGATGATTGAAACTGTTTATAATCATTTGTTTGAATTTGCAAGTGGCTCTTAAATATTACAATCCTGACAAATTCCATACAAATACATAGTATGATTTAAAAGTTTAAAACTATTGTCTTTAGCAATTTTTTCTTGTTCTTTCTCAATATTTGCATTTACAAATTCAATAATCTTATTACACTTCACACAAATAAGATGGTCATGATGTTCTTTAAAATTTGTTTCAAATTTTCTTTTATCTTTATCAAGAGAAATAGATGCTATTAAATTTGCCTCTTCCAAAAATGATAAAGCCCGATAAACCGTCGCAATCCCTATCGATTCTTCTGGATATTTATCCATTATCACATTATAAAGTTCTTCCGCACCCAAATGTTTTTCACAATTTAAAATAGTTTCAAATACAATCTCCCGCTGTTTCGTATATTTAAGCCCTTTTTCTTTTACTATTGTTTTTAATCTTTCTATTATTTCACTATTAGTTTCCATATACCTCATCCTTTATATATCATTTATGGTGTGATTGTAACACAAATCTAACAATATTTTCAAAAAATTACTATTTTAATAATTGTTATCATTATTAATAATAAATTAAGTTTATTTCAATTAATATTCGGATATTAATAATTAATATCAAATTAAAAGGAAAAAAAATGATGAAACAAAGTGGAATCCTGTTCACAGATAAAAAATTAACAATGAGTTTAGTAGCAATTGCGGCTCTTTCAAGTGTAGCTTATGCAGATGCGACATCTTTAGAAGATGCTTTTGCAAAAGGGAAAGTAAGTGGAGAGATTGGTGGATATATAACTTCTGCTAACAATGGAGGAGCTACACCAGATACAGCATATAGTTTAGGTTCAGTTGCACTTAACTATGAAACAGCATCTTTAAATGGATTCAAAGCATCTTTAGGATTTATGGCAAGTACAAAAATTGATTCAAAAAATGGTGGTTATGGTGATGGTACTCCAAAATCGATTATGAATATCGCAAATGTAAGCTATACATCAGATGCTTTTACAGTAATTGCTGGTAAACAAGCGATTGATTTAGAATGGATATCTGATTATCATGAAGCGGTTGTTGGTGTAGTAAGTGCTATCCCAAATACTACTATCATCCTTGGACATACTGAAAGAATCAATACAAGTGCAAATGATGGTGCTTTAGAAGAATTTCATGTAAGTGGAACTGAAAAAGGTGTAAATGTTCTTGATGTAACTTATGAGATAGACAAAACTACAAAAGTAGGTGCTTACTATATGGATGCTCCAGATGTATTTAGTGCAATTGGTGCTAAAGTGGAAGGTGAAGTAAGTGGACTTGGTGTAGTAGCTAAGTATGCAAAATCTAGTGAAGATACTATAAAAGATGGAAGTATTATGGCTTTAGATTTTAAATATAAAGTTGGAGAAATTGTACTAAATGGTGGATATATCAAAGCTGGAAAGGATACAGGAAATGGAAATTTAGATGCTCTTGGAGATAATATCAATCTTCTTGATACTGGAAATCAAGTATATAAAACTGATGCAAAAACATTGTATGTTGGTGCAAGTACAACTGTAGCTGAATTTGAACTTGGTGGTATCTATGGAACTACAAGTTATGACAATGCTGGAGCAAGTGAAGATGAGTCTGAACTTAACTTAACAGCTTCTTGGGAATGTAAATTTGTTAAAAATTTAAAAGTAAGTGTATTATATGCAAATATCTCAGCTGAAACTGCAGCATCTGATAGCTCATACTACTCTGCACAGTTAGCTTATAGTTTCTAATCATGCTTAAAATTATCAAAAGAATTATCGACATTTTAAAAAATAATTCAAAAAACAATGGTCTTTATACTAAACAATCAAGACACAATTATAAAAAGGAGGATAAAAAGTCAAAAGGATAAAATTGTCGCGAAAGCAAATATACTACAACAAAAAGGAACATACAATGTTACAAAACACAATATTAGATAAATTAAATCATCAAATAAATTTAGAGCATTTCTCTTCAAATTTATACCTTTCTATGTCTTCATGGTGCAATGCACAAGGTTTAAATGGAGCATCTAAATTTTTAGAAATCCATTCACAAGAAGAGTTAAGTCATATGCATAAACTTTTTAAATATGTCAATGAAACTGGCTCTCAAGCAATTATTTCAAGTATAGAAGCACCTGATACACAATTTAAAGATATAAAAGATGTATTCGAACAAACTTATAAACATGAACAATTAATTACAAAAAGTATTAATGAATTGGTTGATTTGACACTCAAAGAAAAAGACTATGCAACTTTCAACTTTTTACAATGGTATGTAAGTGAACAACACGAGGAAGAAGCACTATTTAAAGGGATAATTGACAAAATGAACATTATAGGGTTAGAGGGTCGTGGACTTTTTATGATTGATAAAGAGATTGGTAATTTGGTAGCAAATTAAAAATGATTCATAGAGTTTTACTCTATGAACTTATTCAAATGTTGAGTAAAAAGGAGATTTAGATGAGTATTTTAGTAATTGGAGGTGATCAAATCAACTCTATTAAAACAACTTTACAAAATCTAGGTTTTTTGAGTATTACACATTGGGATGCTAGAAATCATACTCAAACATGTAAAAAAGATTTACCAAAAAATCTTGATTATGTTTTAATGATTACAGATTTTATCAATCACAATGTAATGTACAAATTTAAAAATGATGCGAAAAAGAGAAATATCCCTGTTATTTGTAGTAAAAGAAGCAATAGCTGTGTATTTTGTAATTTCTGTAAACATTTAGATAATCAGGGTAACTGTAGAAAAGAAAAATAGATGAGTTCACAAATAATAAATATAGGTGTATTTTAATAAACCTTGAGTAAACAATCGTTCCGTTTGTTCTCTCCTAAGAAAATTCGAAATTTTAACAATATTTAGACAAGTAATACTTTCATTCAAAGTTTTACTCAAGGTTTTTTTAAATACACAACAATATAAATAAAAAAAGGGGTTATTATGAGTTTCAATGAATGTAAAACATTGTTAGGGAATTTTTCTTTAACACAAAAAGCAAGTATCAATTTTTTTGACTATGTTCATGGGAAGATTGCAAAAGATACAAAAAATAGATTTGTTGATAAAAATCGTGATAGTATAGATATTATTACTTTAGAAAATGGCTCTATTAAAGTAATTCCAATCTACAAAGATATGGATTCATCAAAGTTGTCTTTGGATAAAGAGGTAGCAAAAGCGGTAAAAATCATCACAAAAACTGATTTCAAAAATGTCTACTTCGTATATCCCAAAAATGATAATTTTACAAAACATATTCAAATCAAAGTTCCACTTTTAGAGGAAGCCTGTGGGGAATATATGATAAAACTTATCCCCTACTCTTTAACAACAATACAAAGGAGATGCAATGGCAACAGCACTATTTTATGCAAGTAGTACAGGAAATACAAAAGATATAGCCAAAAAGATAACCAAAAATTTAGATATCAATGATATTTTTGATATTGGAAGTGGAAATATTCTTTTAGCAAGAAACTACGATAAATTGATATTTGGAAGTTCAACTTGGGGAGAAGGTGAACTTCAAGATGATTGGGAAGAATCTTGGGAGCAATTTAAATCTTTAAATTTTGAAGGGAAAACAGTTGCTCTATTTGGTTTAGGAGACCAAGATTCTTATAGTGATAATTTTGTAGATGCGATGGGTATGATCTATCAAGTAGTGATTCTAGGTGGTGGAAATGTAATCGGTTTTTGGTCAACAGCTAACTATGATTTTGAAGACTCTATTGCTCAAATTGGAGACCAATTTGTAGGTCTTGCCCTTGATGAAGATAATCAACCAGAATTAAGTGATGAGAGAATCCAAGAGTGGTGCAATCAAATACGAAATGAAATCATCTAGGAGTAGTTTTATGAGCCACAAACTTATTGAAGAGATAAATAAATTTAGTAGTTTTCAATATGACGAAACAACTAAAAGGGTAAGAAATACTAAATCTGAAAATATGGCAAATATTGAAGAATTTTTGGAGATTGCATATATTTTGGATAACCATCATATCCGATTTGAGATGGGAAATAACTATAGTATGAAAATTATAGGCAAAAGATAATGGAAAATATCAAACATATCGTTGATTTTGGAACTCTGGGGATACTTTTTGTTATGAGTATCCTTGTGGTTGGTTTAGGAATTGAGAGGTGGATATTTTTTAAAAATATCAAATATGCTCACTTTCAAACAAGAAATCAAATCGAAAGAGCCACTACTGAAAACCTTACACTTATCTCTTTGATTGGTTCTAATGCACCCTATGTTGGGCTTTTAGGGACAGTTGGTGGGATAATGGTTGTTTTTTACGAAATTGGACTTAGTGGTGGTGCTATTGATACTTCCAAAATTATAGTTGGTCTAGCACTTGCTCTCAAAGTAACTGCTGCTGGACTTATTGTTGCAATCCCTTCTACTATCATCTATGGTGGATTTTTGCGAAAAGTTGATTTGGCAATAAGCGAGTGGGAAGATGAAGTCATTAAAAAGGGTTGAGGGGATAAATGTAGTTCCACTTATCGATGTGATGCTCGTACTTTTAGCGATAATCCTTACTATCTCCTCCTTTATAGCCCTTGGAAAACTAGAAATTACTTTACCAAATGCCTCATCGAATGAGAAGATTGAACCAAAACGGTTTGATATAGTGATTAATAGTAAGAAAGAGTTTTTCGTGAATAAAATAGCTGTGCCAAAAGAGGATCTCCATAAAGAGATAGAAGCTATCACAAAAGAGGATATTGTCGCTATTAGTGCTGATAAATTAGCACCTTATGAAGAGTTTATCTTTGTCATAGATTTACTCAAAAGTAAAGGAATTGAAAAGATTGGGATGGTAGTTCAAAAATGAAAAAAAATATAAAAAGATTAATAAAGAAAGGAGATAAAAATGAAATTAACAATGTTTAAAGAAGGTTCAATTGTAAAAGTTAAAAGTATTGATTCTGATTTTTCTACAAGAAAAAGGATTAAATCTTTTGGGATAAATGTTGGTTCACAAATCACTATACAACATTTTAGTATCGGTAACAACAATGTCGAAATTAAAACAGAAGGGGGACTTGTAGCACTTAGAGAGTCTGAAGCAAATGAGATATTATGTGAGGAAGTGAAATTATGAGTGCAAAAAATCAATTCACAATCGCCTTAGTGGGACAACCGAATGTTGGGAAAACTCAGCTTTTAAATGCACTTAGTGGTGCAAATCTTAAAGTTGGAAATTTTGCTGGTGTTACTGTTGAAAAATATGAAGCAACACTCATCAAAGATGGATTAATCTTAAATTTTATAGATTTACCTGGACTTTATAGTCTTGATGATTTTGCAAAAGATGAAACTGTAACAAAAGAATTCTTGATGAATGATAATTATGATTTGATATTGAATGTCGTGGATTCTACAAATCTTGAGCGAAATCTGTATTTGAGTAGCGAACTTATGAGCTTAAATAAAAAGATGGTAATAGCTCTAAATATGGACGATGAAGCTATTAAAGAAAATATTTTTATCGATGAAAAAGGGTTAAGTGCCATTTTGAATATCCCTTGTGTAAAAGTTTCATCTACCAAAAAAATAAATCTTGACAAACTTCTAGCTAGGGTTGCCACTGTTTGTAAATTTCCATTTGAAAAGAACAAATTTACACTCAGTGACACAGTGGAAAATCTTGAACTTCGTTACCCAGAACTTTCCCAAGAGGAGATTTTACAAGACGAATATCAAGCTTTTGCAAAAGGTGCCACACTTGAAGTGGTCAAAAAGAAAATAAACAAAATTGAAATAACTCAAAAAATAGATGATGTGTTAATTCATAAAGTTTTTGGTATTCCTATTTTTCTATTTTTGATGTGGCTTTTATTTCAAGCTACATTTACACTTGGTGAAGTTCCGATGGAGTACATCGAAGCTGGTTTTGCATGGCTTGGCGAAACAGTATCTGCTTATATTGAAAATGAGACTTTGAAGTCGGTAATAGTAGATGGAGTAATAGCTGGTGTGGGGACTGTAATTTTATTTTTACCAAATATTATGATTTTATTTTTGGGAATAGCATTACTTGAAACGACTGGTTATATGGCTAGAGTTACTTTTTTGCTTGATGGTTTTTTTCACAAATTTGGACTTCACGGCAAAAGTTTCATCCCGCTTGTAACGGGCTTTGGGTGCAGTATTCCAGCTTATATGTCAGCTCGAACTCTAAAAAGTGAAAAAGATAGATTGCTCACTATGTTTATTATTGGGTTTATGAGTTGTGGGGCAAGATTGCCTGTATATGTACTTTTTGCAGGGGCATTTTTCACCGCCCAAAGTGCTGGAAATGTGCTGTTTGCTATTTATATTTCAGGTATGTTTTTGGGACTTATTTCCGCAAAAATCTTGAGATTGACTGTTTTTAAAGGTGCAGATGAGCCGTTTGTTATGGAGATGCCAAAATATAGATTACCAAGTATAAGACTTGTATGGCTAACTATATATTCAAAAGCTATTATGTATCTTAAAAAAGCTGGGACATTTATTTTGGGGGCTTCTGTTTTGGTGTGGTTTGTAAGCACTTATCCAAATAGTCCAGATATAAAAGAGGCATACAATGCAAAAATTGAGCTTGTAACAACAGATGATGAAAAAAGTGCTTTAACAAACGAAATGAACCAAAAGATTATGGAAAATACCTATCTTGGAATGGTCGGAAAAACGATTGAGCCACTCTTTGCCCCACTTGGAATGGACTGGAAAATGTCAGTGGCAACTGTAAGTGGACTTGCTGCAAAAGAGGTTATTGTCTCAACACTTGGGGTTTTGTACTCTTTGGGTAATGAGGTAACTGAGGAGGATATTACACTTCAAGAGGTGATAAGCAAAGAGATTTCATTTCCTTCGGCTATCGCATTTATAGTGTTTGTTATGATTTATTTACCTTGCTTGGCTGCAACTGCAGTATTTTCAAAAGAGGCAGGAAAACGAAAATATACGCTCTATTTAGTTGTGTTCACATTTGCTACCGCTTGGGTTTTGGCATTTGTGGCTTATAAGATTGCATCACTTTTGTGATATAGGAGGTGTTAAAAGTAGATGATCGTTCGAGTAAACAAGTGTTGTAAGGCAACTAATTTATAATTTTTTAAGAATAAAAAGGAAAAAAAATGTTATCAGAAAATATAGTTGAAAAACTAAACGAACAAGTTAATTTAGAGATGTATTCATCAAATATTTATTTGGCGATGAGTGCTTGGTGTGCGAATAAAGGGCTAAAAGGTTCGGCAGATTTTTTAAAAAGACACTCCAAAGAAGAATTGGGTCATGCTTACAAGCTTTTTGATTATATCAATGAAGCTGGAGAAAATGCAAAAATAGGTGCGATACTTGAGCCATCAAATGACTTTATTTCAATGAGAGATGTATTTCTTCAAACATACAAACACGAACTTGTAGTTTCAAAATCTATTTTTGAGCTTGTTGAATTTGCACTTTCAAATAAAGATTATTCAACATTTAATTTTCTCCAATGGTATGTGGCAGAACAACATGAAGAGGAAAAATTGTTTAAAGAGATATTGGACAAAATAGATATGGTGGGGACTGAAGGACGAGGCTTATTTATGATTGATAAAGAGATAGGACAGCTTGGAAACTAAATAACAATAATACAGACTAGAGAATTTCTAGCCTGTATTTTTAAAAAAGCCCTGAAATCAGTATTATTTTCTCCTAAGATAAAATACTAAATAAAAGACAAATTTCGAAATTTTAACAACGGCACTTCTTGCTATACCAAAAGATTTCAGGGCTTTCTTAAAAATACAAAAAGGTATTGAAACAATAACGAACAAGGAGATGAAAATAGATATGTGTAGCCTAAATCAAAAACCAAAATTATCTTTAGATGTGATAAGCAACATTATTAAAGAAAAGGCATTTTATACAGAATACCAACCGTTTATTTCTGTCATTGATAATCAAATTATGGGCTATGAAGCTCTTGCTAGATTTGAAATAAATAATATTAAATTTCCTCCAGATGTTGTGTTTGAATATGCACATATTGATATAAAACTATTTTGGGAACTTGAATATGCGGTGAAAATAGCACAATTTGCATCAAGACCAAAAAATAGTAAATTATTTGTAAATTTTGACCCTCATGTTTTGACCGTAAAAGAGAAAATAAATCAATTTTTTGATTTATTTAAAATCAATAATGATTTCACTTTAGAACTTATTGAAAACTCACATCACTGTATCAACCTTGATGCAATGTTGGCACTTTTTAGAAAACACAACATTGCATTGGCATGTGATGATTTTTTTAAAGAAAATAGTATGGTTTCGTTTGGAATCCTTGAAGGATGTCACTATATTAAACTTGACAAAGATATATTATTTAATATTAAAAAGAATAAGAATTTCTATTATCTTATAGACGGTATCGTGAAATATGCGAATCTCAGCCAAAAAGTAGTTATTTTGGAAGGGATAGAAAGTATGGAAGATTTCAAGATTGCGAAGCAATTGGGAGTTGATTATGTACAAGGATTTTTATTTAGAGATAAATTTATAGAAAGACGAAATACGGTCAAGATATGAGAAATAGAGATATATTTATGTACAAATTTATGATAGTTTTTGCCGTATTTGTTCTATTTTTTGTAACATATGAACTCATAAAACTCATTTGTCCGCTCAAATTATCAACTGGTATATTTTTATTGACATTGGCTATTATAAGTGCGGTATCTACTGGATTTTTAATCTTCAATCTTATCCATCAAAAATTATTCTTTTTCAAAACAATTTTTGAGTGTTCAAATGATGCCATGGCTATTATTGATGAAAATGGTAAATATATTTGGCAAAACGATAGTAATAAAGAATTTGTTGGATTTAGTGATAATGAATTAAAAGAACAACATCCACTATTGTATATCGATGATTCTGTTTATATGAGTACAAAGGAGCAGTTAGACAAAACCAAAGAATTATTTGGTATGTTTAAAATCAAATCTCAAATTGGGATGAAAGATGTTTTTATCTCAGCTTTTCGAGTAGTTGATGAGCTAGATGATATTGTTTGTTATGTAGAAGTTAAAAGTTCAAAACAAAAATTTATGCAAATTCTTGAAGATATGGAAGAAGAAAAAGATAGAGTTCTTAAAACAATCAATCAAGATCCACTTACAGGTATTTTAAATCGAAATGGATTTTTTAATCATATCAAAGAAAAAAATAATTCTTTTGTAAAAAATAGTTGTATGGTTTTTATTGATATAGATAATTTTAAACTAGTCAATGACACATACGGACATCATATAGGTGATAAAGTATTGAAACATACCGCTTCCATCATATCAAAGAATATAAGAATGAATGACATTTTTGGAAGATTTGGAGGTGAAGAATTTGTTATATTGATTGGTACTAACCTTCAGATAACAAGAAATATTTGTGAGGATATACGATATTTGCTCGAAAATACAAAAATGGATAATATTTATGTTACTTGTAGTATTGGGATATCAGAAATACAAGATTTACAAATAGAAGAGGCTATTGCGATGGCAGATATAGCAATGTACAAAGCTAAAAAGAATGGTAAAAATAGAATTGAAATTTATAGTGATGGACTAATAAAATGAATATATCAATGACAACTATTTATAATCCAAACAATACGGCAAGAAGTTTATTTTTCTCTTTTTTACTGCATAGTGTTGTTTTTATTTTTTATTTCCTTTATTTCAAAAACACTATTGGAATAAAGGCAAAAGAGGAAAAAATGATTGTGTTTGAGTTAGAGCATATGGATACACTAGTATCTAAATCCGTAAGTCAGCCAATCCAATCAAAATCAATAGTGCAAACACAACCGATACATAAAAATATACCCCAGTCATTACCACAAGAAACAGAATCTCCAAAGCAAGAACCAATCAAACAAATAGAGATACCAAAAGTTGAACCACATATTCCCATCCCTCAAAAGATAGTTACACAAAAATCAGTGATAGAAGAAGCAATTATTTCAAAAGCCCCTATTATTAACAATATTCCTATTATAAAATCAGAACCAAGTTTAGTACAACCCGAACCAAAAACAACACAACAAACCACTATAAAGGAAGTTACTTTTTCTAAAACAGATTTTGCCATCATTAGAAATAAAGTGTTAGAAAATCTTATCTATCCAAATATTGCTCGGCGTTTGGGATGGAATGGTATCGTACACATAGCTCTTGTTATTGATACAAATGGAAAACTAATAAATGCAAAAGTACATCAATCAAGTGGTAAAACTATTTTAGATAAATCTGCTTTAGATGCAAGTTTACAGCTTCAAAGTGAACAATTACCAGAACCAGATGCCATAACAACAATTATTTTACCAGTAGCTTTTAGTCTCAAGGGAGTGGAATGATGAAAAAATATTATTTTCCCTGTAAATAGCTCAATATGAGCCATTTATAAATACAATATTTAGGAAAACTTATGAACAAAACAATACTTGTAAGTGCAGTGTGTGCTTCAATTATTTTGGGGAACGAAACAATCCAATTAGATGAGATTACCACAATCTCAACGGCAACTAAAACAGAGAAGAAAATTGATGGTGTGGCAGCTTCTGTTGAAGTTATTACTGAAAAAGAGATACAAAAAATGGGTGCGGAGTCGCTCAAAGATATATTAAACAATAGTTCAGGACTGAGTGTCCAATATGGAACTTTTCCAAGTGCAAGTAGCAAATCAAAATCTTCTGTAAGTGTACGGGGGATGGGAGCAAAGGGGACTCTTTTCTTGGTTGATGGAAGACGACTGAGTGGAGAGGTAGCAAATCCGTATGATTTGGACAGAATTCCAGCAAGTCAAATAGAAAAAATCGAAATCGTAAAAGGTCCTATGAGTACACTGTATGGAGCAGATGCGACAGGTGGAATTATCAATATCATTACCAAAAAACCACAAAGTGGCAAACCACAAATCGATTTTGGTTTGAGATATGGACAAAATAGTGATGGAGATGATAAAAATACAAATATCAATCTAGGTGTCAAGGGGAAAGAAAATAAATTTGGTTATAGCTTGTATGCCAACAAAACCGATACTACACCATATACTCAAAAAGAAAATGGGGATGTGTATGCGAAAACTTCTACAGGAAAATCAAAACCAAGCTCATATCCTGCTGGAATGAATGCAACACTTAGTACCAAACTCCAAAATAACTATAACAATGAAGATGTAACATATAAAGAGCAGAGTGATATCTTAACTTATGGTGCAAGATTTGAATATGATTTTAGTGACAAAGTTACTGCTGGAGTTGAATTGAATGCTTTTGATGAAGAAAGAGATGGAAATTACATAGGATATTTTCATCCGACAAACTTTAATATGGGAGCAACTACAAATAAAATTGCTGCTTATAATGTTCCAGTAAATTCAAAAGATACAAATGATAGGCTAGATATCGCAGCGGATATCAAAGTAGTAGCAACCGATGCTTTGACATATAAAATCAGAGCTTATCAAAGCTACTATGAAAAAAGAAATAAAACAACTGCGAAATATTGGGAGAATATGGGCTATACAAGTGAAGAGGCTTCAGCTCAAAATGGGATGGATGCAAATGTGGATATTAAGTCGATTGAAGGGGTAGCAAACTATCTAGCAAATGAAAATCATCTTTTGACTCTTGGGGCTGAGAGTAGAACAGAAGATAGAGAGGCTACTGTTTTCGCTCAAGCAAATACACTCATCAGTAAAAGCGTTGATTATAAGGCTTTGTATTTGCAAGATGAGTGGATGATAAACGATACTCTTAATGCAATTTTAGGGGCAAGATATGATGATATTAGCAATAGTGACAGCAAAACCACTTTTAAAGTTGGGGCTATCAAAAACTTCTCAAAAGAGTTTAACTTAAGGGTAAATGTAGCACAGGGGTATCGTACTCCAGATATCAGAGAGCTTTATATTTTTAAAAATACCGCAAATGGGAGTCAAAGAGGAGCAGATGTAGTTGATGCCACTTTGGGTAAAACTACATATGACCTCAAACCAGAATCAACCACTACTTACGAAGTGGGAATAGGTGGAAAAATTGGTAGTACAAAATACGATTTAGCAATTTTTCACAACTGGGTTGAGGATTTGATAAGTGAAACCAATACAGGTACTTACTATACATTTATCAATATTCCAAAAGCTTCAACTTATGGAACCGAACTTGCCATCACTCAAAATTTTAGTGATACTTTGGGAGCAAATTTCAATTGGAATGAACTTAGAACCAAAAATGACACAACAAATAAAGAGTTAGAATTTAACCCAGAGCGAGTAGTAAGTGCAAAACTTACCTATCAAGCCTCAAAAGAAATCGATACAAGTTTGGGTGCAAAATATATAGGTGAACAGTACTATAAAGAAACCCTAAACAGAGGGACACCAACTGAGAGTATCAAAGATAGCACAACAAAAGCCTACACAACAATCGATTGGAATATCAACTACGACTACTCAAAAAAAGTGGCACTGTATGGTGGAATCAATAACTTAAGTGATGAAAAAATAGATGATGTACTTGGGAGTAGTAGCGGAAGATACTTCTTTACAGGTGTAAGAGTGAGTTTTTAATGAAAAAAATAGTTTTAATCATAGTGGTTTTTGCGGTAAATTTGTTTGCCACACCACTTGAAAAGTTAGTTATCGCTGGACCTGTGGCTACTATTTCTCACCCTCTTTTTCACTTAATCCAAAGTGGAGCTTTGAAAGATGTGGCTAAAAAAGTGGAGTTTAGATTGTGGCAAAATCCAGATGAACTTCGAGCGATACTCCTTAAAAAAGAGGCTCATATAGTAGCTATTCCTACAAATGTAGCAGCAAATCTGTACAACAAAGGGGAAAATATCAAGCTTTTGAGTGTCCCTATTTGGGGGATTTTGGAGATTATCACACGAGATAAAAATATCAAAACGATAAACGACCTAAGAGGGAAAGAGATAGTTGTCCCATTTCGTGCCGATATGCCTGATATTGTCCTTCAAGCTATCATCAAAAAAGCTGGGTTTGACCCTAAAAAAGATTTTAAAATCGTTTATGCTCCAACACCTCCTGATGCTATGCAGATGTTGATTTTAAGACGAGCAGACAATGTTTTGTTAGCTGAACCAGCGACATCTATGGCTATGAGAAAAACTGGCTCATTTCCTATTAACTTAATAGCTCCAACTATTTACAGGGGTGTAAATCTTCAAAAAGAGTGGGGACGAGTCTATAAAACAACCCCAAAAGTACCACAAGCTGCTTTAGCGGTCGTGGGGAATTTGGACAAAAATGTGGTGAAACGTTTTGTTGAGGAGTACAAAAAATCACTTGCTTGGTACAAAACTTATCCAAAAGAGGCTGGAGAATTAGTCGCTAAAAATATTGACTTTTTTAAAGCGGAAGCGGTCAGTGATTCGATAGTAAATGTCCAACTTGAAGCTAAAAGTGCCACTGAATCTTACAAAGAGTTGGAAGAGTTTTACAAAGTTTTACTTGAGATTGAACCAAAACTTATAGGTGGAAAACTACCAGATAACGGATTTTATTACAAATGAAAACACTGTTTAAAATCATCAAAGATTTCCCTTGGTTTTTGTGGAGTGGCTGGGGAAGTATCGCTTCAATATTTCTCTTTTTAGCTCTTTGGGACTTTGGCAATCAAACTTATGGGGATTTGGTTTTGCCATCTCCAAAAGAGGTCGCTATCGCTATGGGGCTACTTTTTGGTGATGAGAATTTTTTGAGTGATTTAGCTTTGACGATACACCGTGGGCTTTTTGGCTTTGGAATCTCTTTGGCAATCGGAACGGTTTTAGGATTGATGGCTGGATATTTTGTGACAGCTTCTGTGATGAGTCGCCCAATTGTTACAATTTTAGTAGGAATTCCGCCCATCGCTTGGATAGTGTTGGCAATGATTTGGTTTGGATTTGGGGATATGACAGTGATGTTTACAGTTGTTATCGCTTCATTTCCCATCGTGTTTGTGGGGGCTTTACAAGGGAGCCGAACATTAGAAGGGGATTTAAAAGAGATGATGGATAGTTTTGGTTTGGGCTTTTGGCAAAAGGTAAAAGACCTCTACTTCCCACATCTTTTTTCGTATCTTTTTCCTTCTTGGGTTTCAGCTCTTGGAATGAGTTGGAAAATAGTGATTATGGCGGAACTTTTGAGTGCAAACGATGGAATTGGAGCAAGTTTGGCAGTAGCACGAAGTCAGCTTGATACTCCAACTGCTTTGGCACTCGTAAGCACTATGATAGGTGTTTTGTTCGTGATGGAATATATTATTTTGGAACCCATCAAAAAAGAGGTGGAATCATGGAGAGATTAAAAGTTAGTGAACTCAATTTTTATTTTGGATTTACTCAGATTTTAAAAAATATCAATTTTGAGCTAAAAGAAAATGAGATAGTCTCCATTGTTGGACCTAGTGGCGGTGGAAAAACAACCCTACTTAAGCTAAGTGCAGGACTTTTAGATGCTACAGAAGGGGAAATATCAAACACTTTTAGTAGTTCGGCTTTTGCTTTTCAAGATGCAAGATTGCTTCCTTGGAAAACAGTGTTAGAAAATATTATGCTCCCCATAATTGCAAAAATAGGATACAAAAAAGCATACGATGAAGCCTGTGAAATAGCCATAAGATTTGGACTTGAAGAAAAAGATTTCACGAAATATTCAAAAGATTTAAGTGGCGGGATGAAACAACGGGTCAATTTTGCACGGGCTTTGATAACTAAACCAAAATTGCTTTTTTTAGATGAACCATTTTCGGCACTTGATATTGGACTTAAAAAAGAGTTGCAAGATTTTGTCCTTGATAGTGGGAAAGAGTTTGGTGTATCGGTGCTTTTTATCACACACGATTTGATGGAGGCGATTAAACTTAGCGATAAAATCTTGCTTCTAAAAAGTGACCCTGGGGAAATTTTGAAAACTTATGAGATACCAATTTCAAAATATCAAAGAGATGATGAGTTTGTTTTTTCTAAAACAAAAGAGTTTTTAGATGACCTCGATGTCATCAATACATTTGAGATAAAAATGAGGTAATGATGGAAAATCTAAACGCAACAAAACACTATAAATTTTATCCAGATGAGGCAAATGTACCACCCCTTTTGGCTTATGGATTTCGTCCATTATTTTTGATTTTGCCCCTTTATATGGCGGTTTTGATACTTCTTTGGGGATTTGTTTTTAGTGGAGTTTTAAATATTTTTGATGACCCACTCATTTGGCATATCTATGAGATGCTTTTTGGTGTTGGAATGGCTGGGATAATGGCTTTTATTTTTACGGGACTTCCTGAACTTTTCCCTGGACTTGTGCCGATTGTGGGGAAACTTCTCAGTCGTATTGTGGCTCTTTGGCTACTTGGGCGAATATCGTTTTGGTTTATCGACATCTTGGGTGTGTATATCGTGGCTATTACAAATCTTGCTTTATGGGTTTATATCATCGTTTGGGCATTTAAGCCAGTTGTCCTTGATAAACTTCAAAGACACTCAAGTATCGCTTATACAATTGTAGCTCTGACGATTTTACAAGGGCTATTTTTTGCTTCAAAAGCTGGGCTTGTCGCACTTGATAGTTTTGCGATTTTAAAAGCTAGTCTTGGTGGCTTTATGGTGCTTATATTGTTAGCACTTAGAAGAGTCAATATGGAGGCTATCAATGAAATAATGGAGCGAAAAGGGTTAGATGATGTATTTATCGCAAAACCTTATCGCTATAATTTAGCTATTTTTTGTGTCATTTTATTTACCATAATTGAGTTCTTTTATCCCACAAATTCAACACTTGCTTGGCTTGGATTTGCTTGTAGTACTGCAATTTTAGGGATACTCAATGACTACAATCTTAAATTTGAATCGCTTTTAAATGAGCCATTTGTTTATTATCTGAGTTCAATTATAGTGATGATGGCTTTGGGGTATGGATTTTTAGGATATGCAAATTTGACTAGTATGGGCAATGTTAATCATTTTAGACACTTTTTAAGTACGGGTGCTTTTGGGATAGCTTTTTTTCTTGTTATGGTTATAGTTACTTATGTTCATACTGGAAGAGTTTTGAAGTCAAATTGGTGGATAACAAGTGGTGTGGTTATGCTAATTATCTCTACGATTTGCAGAACTCTGATACCATTTTTTCCAAATCTAACAACCCCCATGATGGGACTTTCGATGGTGTTTTGGTGTTTGCCTTTTGTGATTTATTTTTTCAAAACAAAAGAGTTTTTATTGAGTCCTAGAGTTGATGGGGTAAAGGGGTAAAGCAAAGTAATCAATTTAAATATTGATAATAAATATCATTTTTATTCAATTTTAAGAATAATTGATTAGTATTTCAATATTAATAATAAATATCATTATTATATTTATCAGGAAAGGGAAAAAATGAAAACAATACTCGATTGTGAACTAGGTAAAAATTATGTTGTTAAAAAACTCCATACAAATGGAGCTTTGAGACAAAGGCTTATCTCTTTTGGGATACTCAAAGGGGTTTCAATCAAATATCTGAATGCAACCAATCTTAAAGGTACTTATGAAGTACAAGTTGGCAAAATGAATATAGCTTTACGAAAAGAAGAAGCTTTAAAAATAGAGGTTGAATAAAAATGAAAAATCAAAAAAAACAGATAAAAATAGCCCTTGTTGGGCAACCAAATGTTGGAAAAAGTATGCTGACAAATGCAATGGGAAATTCTAAATTGCATGTTGGAAATTTTACAGGGGTGACGGTTGAGAAAAAAGAGATAGAGTTTACTTTTAAAGATTACACTATCACAATGGTGGATTTACCTGGGACTTATATGCTTAGCGAGTATTCACTTGAAGAGAAAGTGACAAGTGATTTTTTAAAAAATGAGAACTATGACCTTATTTTAAATATTGTTGATGCTACCAATCTTGAGAGAAATTTACAACTTACCTCTGAACTTCTTAGTTTAGATAAAAAAGTGGTTATCGCCCTTAATATGATAGATGAGGCAAAAAAAGAGGGAATCTCTATCAATGCAAACTATATGAGTGAACTTTTGGGAGTGGAAGCTATCAAAGTTTCAGCACTTACAAAAGAGGGAATTGAACATCTTATCCACTCCATCATACGAACTTTTATTAATGAAAAAAAAGAGACAAAACTCTATTTTAGTGAAGTTATTGAAGAGGAGATTGGAAATATCATTGCTCATTTACACGAAAATAAGTTTCATTCAAATATCTCTTTTAGAAAAATTGCACTTGATTTGCTAAGTGAAAAACAAGAGACTTATCTCTTTATACACGACCAACCAATCTGGATAACACTCCAACCAATTTTACTTGAAGCACTACACCATATCAAATTGCATCATAATGAAGAGGCGATGATGGATATTTTTGCAGAGGAGTATATGGGATTTAATCAAGGGATTATTTACGAAACGGTTAAAGTGGACCATCTTGATGATGCAAAAATCACAACTACCCAAAAAATAGATACTATCCTTATCCATCCAATTTTAGGTATTCCGATATTTTTATTTTTTATGTGGGGATTATTTCAGCTTACTTTTGAAATTGGTTCTATCCCTATGGATTGGATTGATGCTTTTTTTGTTGCTCTTGGAGAGGGAGTGGGTGGATATATCGCTCATGATGATTTTCGTTCTTTAGTTGTTGATGGGCTTATTGCTGGTGTTGGTGCGGTTGTGATGTTTATCCCAAATATTGTTATTTTATTTGTTGGGATTGCTTTACTTGAAAGTACTGGATATATGAGTAGAGTTGCTTATTTACTTGATGGATTTTTCCACAAATTTGGACTTCATGGTCAGTCATTTATCCCCCTTGTGACTGGTTTTGGATGTTCGATTCCAGCTTATATGAGTGCAAGAATACTCAAAAATGACAAAGATAGATTGCTCACTTTATTTATTATTGGATTTATGAGTTGTGGAGCGAGACTTCCTGTGTATGTTTTATTTGTCGGAGCTTTTTTTGAGCCACACAATGCTGGAAATATCCTTTTTGCTATCTATCTTGGTGGGGCAATTTTAGGGTTGGTTATGGCAAAAATTCTTAAAATGACCGCTTTTAAAGGGGAAAATGAACCATTTGTCCTCGAGATGCCAAAATATAGAGTTCCAACTTTGAGTTTGATTTGGCACACAGTCAAATCAAAAACAACAATGTATCTTAAAAAAGCAGGAACATTTATAGCAGCAGCTTCTATTTTGATATGGTTTATGAGCAACTATCCAAAAAATAGTGAATTAACAAATAGTTATGAAACAAAAATCGAAACTGCAATGGAAGAGGATAAAGGAAATTTAGAAAATGAACTTGCTGAAAAACTCCTAGAACAAAGTTATTTAGGGGTGATGGGTAAATTTATAGAGCCTGTTTTTGAACCACTTGGGATGGATTGGAAAATGGCAGTTGCCCTGCAAACTGGACTTGCAGCTAAAGAGGTGGTTGTTTCAACTTTGGGAGTTTTATACTCTTTAGGTGGTGATGTTGATGAGGAGAATAACTCTTTAATTGAAAGATTGCATCAAAATATCTCCTTTGCATCTGCTGTGGCTTTTATCATTATTATGATGACCTACCTCCCTTGTTTGGCTGCCACTATTGTGTTTGCTAAAGAAGCTGGTGGATTTAAGTATGCGGTATATTTGTTTTTCTTTACAAGTATCGTTGCTTATGCTTTAGCCTTTATAGGGTATCACTTAGCACTTTAAAAAGATTATCTTTAAAACTATACAAGCATAAGAAATTTATTTTTTCTTATGCTTTATTCACTTTTCATTATTTTACGGAGAGATACCATTTAACCACAACCTAAAACCTTATTCTATACAATACTGCTTTTTGAAAGGTTTTGATGAAGTTTTTATTTTATTTTTTTATATTGAGCTCTTATTGTTTCGCCCATCCCCATGTTTTTGCATACACAAAATTTGACATTAGTATAGAAAAAAATATTTTACAAGCTACTCTTACTTGGTCTTTTGATGAGATGAATTCACAAATTATGTTGATGGATTTTGATACAAATAAAAATAATGCCATAGACCAAAATGAACTGAAGATTTTAAAAAAAGAGGCATTTGATCAATTAAAAGAATTTCATTATTATACTTTTGCCTATCAAGGAAATAAGCCGTTACCACTTAGTGAACCAAAAGATTTTCAGTGTTTTGTATCTGGTAAAAATATTGTCTATAAATTTAAAGTAACAACCACCTTTGACATTGCAAAAAACAATCTCAAAATTGGAAGTTTTGATACAGATAATCTTACGGCATTTCAAATTGATACAAGCTCGAAAATAGTTTTACAAAACAAATCACTTCAAAATTTGAGTTTAAAATACACTATTGAAGATAACGATTATTATTCAGCTGAAATGCTATCACTAAACTGGAAAGGGGCAAAATGAATACTATTTATGGAGATTTTATCTACCATCTAAACCAATACCAACAAATTTTAAATAGCCTTATAGCCTCATCTTTTAGGGAAATTGATACTAATGGTTTTTATGGAAGTTTGTTTATTATTGGCATTGCTTTTGTATATGGGGTAGTGCATGCTATTGGACCTGGTCATGGAAAAGCAGTTGTTGCTGGGTATTTTATATCTCAAAAAAGAACTTTTTTGAGTGCTTTTAAGATGGGCTATAGTGTTGCAATCATCCATACTTTGTCGGCATTTATTTTAACTTTTGGTTTATACTATCTTGTAGAAGGAATTTTTTCTAGGAATTTTGATAAAAGTGTCGATTTGATGTATAACATCTCTGGTGGTATGATACTTGTAGTGGGAATATATTTAGTATATGAGCTTTACAGAGATTGGAAGAGAAACGATTCAACGGAAACTTTGCCACAAAAAAAACATTTTATTGTTGCCTTATCAGTTGGAATTGTCCCTTGCCCAGGTGTGATGACAATCTTACTTTTTTCTTTCATGTTAGGGCATCTTACAACTGGTATTTTAGCAACAATTGCTATGAGTATTGGGATGGGGCTTACTATCTCCATGTCAGCGATAATGGCTCAAAAGAGTCGTACTCTTGGGAATAAAAGTCACTTTATAGCAAAAACTTTACAAATACTTTCACCAATAATCGTTATTTTTATTGGTCTGTTTTTATTACTATCATAGGAAAAATATGTTCAAAAATTTAACTCTCATTTTACTCTTTTGCATATTTGGTTATAGTGCAAATCTCCACTATTCTTTTATTCAAAAAGATAGCAACCAATCTACTAATACCCTTTTTGTGATAGGAGGAATTCACGGTGATGAGCCTGGTGGATACTTTGCACCGATGATACTCTCAAAATATTATGAAATTAAAAAAGGTTCACTTTGGATAGTTCCAAATCTCAACTTTGATAGTATAATTGCTAATAAAAGGGGAATCTATGGGGATATGAATAGGAAGTTTAACACTATCAAAGAAGATGATGAAGATTTTTCTATCGTTACCTCTATTAAAAAAATGATGCTTGAAGATCAAGTAGATTTGATTTTAAATTTGCATGATGGAAGAGGATTTTATAGACATAAAGATATCAATGGTATGTTCAATAAAAGAGCTTGGGGACAAGCAACTATAATTGACCAGATAGATATACCAAATATCAAATTTGGAAATTTGCATGATATCGCCGAGCGAGTAAGCACTGAAACAAATATCAATCTCAATGATGATAATTATGAGTTTAATGTAAAAAATACGAATACGAATACTATGGATAAGGCGATGCAACTAAGCTTAACTTATTTTGCTATTAAAAATAATAAACCAGCTTTTGCCATCGAAACAAGTAAAAATCTTCCCTCATTGGATTTAAAAGTTCTTTATCAACTCAAAACAATCGAAAAATATATGAAAATTATGGATATTGAATTTACTAGAAACTTTGATTTAACCGAGGAAAAGATTCAAGAATTACTCAATGTTAATGGGGAAATTAATATTTCAGGAGTTGCTAATTTTGAATTAAAGGATATGGTTGATAGTTTGAAATATTTTCCAATGAGTGAAAGTGGTATCAAATATACTTCAACCAATCCCCTTGTGGCTATTGTAAAAGAGGATAATTTTTATAAAATAATGAATGGTAATAAATTTATCTCAAAACTTATCCCTGAAACATATCAATTTGATGATAGTTTAGAAGAGGTCGAAATCATTATTGATGGAAACAAAAATAGTTTGAAAATGGGTAGCACAATTGAAGTCAATGACTGGTTCAAAATACCAAAAATCAAGGATTATAGGGTAAATATTATTGGATACACTAACAAATCAAATGAAACAGATAAAAAGATTTCATTGCAAGATATGCAAAATGAATATGCGATTGACCAAAAAAATGGAAAATATCGTATTGAATTTTATAAAGAAGAGAAGTTTTGTGGGATGATTTTGGTTCAATTTAAAACTCTCAAAAAATAAAGAATGTTTAGAAAATCAATTTCACTATAATCCCAAATTGAAGAAAATATTTATAAAAAAATGATTTAAAAGTGAGAGAAAATATATGATTGAAGTTTTATTATTAGCATTTGCATTATCGATGGATGCTTTTGCTGTTTCTGTTGGTTTAGGGGTAAAATCTCAAGATTTCAACAAAGCTTTAGCCTTAAAAGCTGCCCTCTTTTTTGGAATCTTTCAAGCACTTATGCCACTTATTGGCTATTTGGCAAGTTTGGGAATTGGAAGCGTTATAGAGTCAATCGACCATTGGGTAGCTTTTCTCCTCTTAAGTGCCATTGGTGGGAAGATGCTCTATGAAAGTTTTCAAGAGAATACTGAAGATGAAATCTCGATTATCACAAATAAAGTCCTTTTGATTTTAGCAATAGCTACAAGCATAGATGCGATGGCTGCTGGATTTACCCTTGGACTTCTTGCACTGAATCCTTTTATTTCAATGATTTTAATTGGAATCATTACATTTCTCTTTAGTTACCTTGGGGTATTTTTGGGTACAAAAGGGGGAACATTTCTAGAAGATAAAGCTGAAAAAATAGGTGGTGCAATCCTTATTGCTATAGGATGTAAGATTTTAATAGAACATACCCTACTCTTATAAAATAATAAATTCTTTCTAATAGAGATTTTTATTACAATTCAAGCGAATAGCATCATAATATCTCAATCTCACTTTTTTGTGCCATCATCGCTTTTGCCCCTAAACATCCACCGATACAAGTGGTCAAAAACTTTTCACAGCTTTTACACTCCTCAAAAGCAGGAATCGCTTCTAGTTTTTGAAGAGATGTATCAAAATACTCTTTGAGTTCTATGGATGTTTGGAAGTCAAATATTGATTTATCGTTATATAACCCCTCTACTACAAAACACACAAACATTTTCATATCAGGAGAGATGGTAAAAGGTCGGCAATTTTCTTGATGTTCTTTGACAAATTCATCATTATATCGCTTGATAAGTTTAATCATTGCTTCATCATATACACACTCCCAATGCCCACAATCAGGTCTAGCTTTGAGATTCTTTTTATGCGCTTTTTGAACAAATAGTGCTACTTTTTTTGCCATTTCCTGAGACTGAATCAAAGAAGGTGCAATATTCATAGTACCTTTTGTTGGGGAAAATATAGGCTGAGCGATTCCCAATCTTACCTGTTTTATTTTGTATTTTTTAGCAGTATCAATAAGATAGTTTAAATCTGTATTTATATTATTGAGTGTAGTACCTATTGAGATACGATGTTTTTTGTGAAGTTTTTCAAAAAAATAGTTCGATTTTTCTTGTTTTGAAGGTGATAATTGTTCTGGTGAAAGTAAATTGACTACAAAAGTAGAGCGAGGGAGTCGATAAAGTCTATCAACATTCTCTTTTGATACTATAGAATTGGTAAATATAAGTAAAGAACTAAACTCATATTCATACTGCAAGATATCAAGAAGCTTGGGAAACTGACTGTGAAGTGTTGGTTCGCCCCCAACAAATCTATAAGAAATTTTTGTATCTTTTTCCCACTCTTTGGTGTGAGATAAAAATTTTCTAAAGTTTTCTATACTTATCTCTTCTTGATGTTCCATTGCATCAACTGCAAAACAAAATGAACAGCTCAGATTGCATCCTTTAGTAAGCATAAGGTTTAAGAGAAGAGTATTTTCCATATTATTGTCCTTGTTTATAAGAATATTTCCCAAATAAGTCTATTTTTTTTATTTCTATAGATTACTTTATCTATCTCTAATTTTTCATTTGGTTTATACACTGTGTTGTATCTTTGATAAAAATGGAATATGTCACTATTTTTAAAATCACAAGATGCACTCAAACAATTTTTAGAGCAACTATTATTGACAAAAGTTCCATTGAGATGATTAAAATTTGATGCGATATTACAAGCTTTTGAGTGTGATATGTAGATGTAAGGATAATAAATATCCACATACATTCTAGGTATTTCATCCAAACAAGCAAGATTAAGATTAAGGTTTTCTACACTCAATCTACTTATCCCTAACTCTTTATAAAATTTTCTAACCTCTGCAATTTCAAATTCTATATCTTGTAAAATATCAATTTTATCATCTGTACTAGTAGTATCAAAAGCTTTTTTGATAACTTTCGTAAAATTTGTTCCTAAAATTATTTTTAAATTTTTAAATTCTTGCACCAAATGTAAAGTACCGAAATCATTTACTACAACCTCGCAACCATCTTGATTCAAAGCCTTGCATATCTCTTTTGCATTTTCAAAACTAAATTCACTCAAAGCTGGAAATACAAAAACAAAATTAAGATTTTTTTCGTTTGCGATATGCATTGCAGTCGTTATCTCATAAATTGATGGTAAAAGATGTTCACATGAACTATTTCCATAATATATCCCCCTTACGACATTTTTCAAATCTCTATCATCGTAAAATAATGTTGTTTTCTGTTTATCTAAAATATTTGCAGTTTTAATATTTGTTATATACTCTATAGGTGAATTTGTATCCAAAAATGCCATTGATTTTGTATTGTACCTTGGAAGTAAATTTTCAAGATTTTTCAGGATAGTGATATTGTTTGTTTTGATATACAATTTCATAGTTTATACATACTTTGTCTATAATTATAACTAGCTTGTTTACCCTCTTCAAACTGCAATAATTGAAGTAAATTTATCACATTTCTACCCCTTGATGGTATTTTAAAAGAAACAATATTTGGATATTTTTCAAAAAACTTGATAGTTTCATATATAGATTTTTTGTCAAGTCTATGATATTCTTTATATCTGTTGCTCTCTTCTTGCCAACTTAGAAAATTTTTTGCTTGAAGTTTTTGATATATCCCTTTTGCGATAGGAAATCCTAAATCTTTTAATAAGTTTTTTGCTCTAAGATATATTACATGAGATTTGTAATATTGCTCCAAATCAAGTTTTGATAAAAGATTGAGTGTTGTTAATATATCTTTAGAATGAAATTTATCTAATTTAACAGTAAGTTCATCAAGTAAATTTTCAATATCAAGGGGGTGTATTTGAAGCTTTTCTCTCTTCTCTTCATCACTTAAAAGAGCATCTTTGACAATCATTTTAAATGATGGTATCGCTTTTTGTACCAATTTATTTGTATCTATCGTATATGAACAAAATGTTTTGGTTGATAAATCATAATCTCCTTGATCTATATAACAAAAACTTTCACTAAATCTACATCCATCTCCAAACAAAAAACATTCAAATGGAGTATCTTGAAAAGTTGTCACTATCTCCTTTATATCTTCAAGTCGCATATCCCTAGGAAGGATTATTTTTATGGGTTGAAATGCTTTGATGAGAAATGCAACACTTTGTTTTGAATATGTTCCAAAAAGATTAGATGTGACAATTTTGGTATATCCTTGATTTTTAAGAAAAGTAGCAACTGCGATATTTGAGACCACTATCCCATCAACTTTATCTTTAAGAAGATGATACACCTCTTTTGAATACTCTAGCATAGTTTGATTGTGTGTCATATGATTTAATGTAAGATAAACTATCGCATCGTATTGATGTATCGTGTCGATTGTATTGTATAAAATATCTATATCTAAAAATTGTTCTTTATGATTATTTCTACGATTGAGTGAAAGTTTTGAGCTAAATTGTTCGATAAATTTTTGTGGTAGATAGCCAAAATAAAATTGTCTAATCCCAAAATCTAACAAAGCAACAATATCTGTATTTTGGTCAATTCCTAAAATTAACCTATTCTTATTTTTCATAATACCTCTATGGCTCGGGAGGGGGGAATCGAACCCACACTGAGGCTGGTGACCTCGAACCAGACTTAGAATCTAGCGTGCTACCTTTACACTACACCCGTTTATTGTAACTGTGAAAGTTTATTTTTAAAAAAAATATTCTCTTTAAAAAATAAAACGACTTTTATTATATCTCTTTATGGATCGGGAGACGGGAATCGAACCCGCGCTGAGGCTGGTGACCTCGATCTGGCCTCGGAGACCAGTGTGCTACCGCTACACTACACCCGCTTATTTTTTAAACAATGAATTGTATTTAATAAAAGATAAATATTTGCTTACAAATGAGATATTAGAAATATATTTGCTAAATAGATTGTAGTCCAAACTTTTGATATTTAGAAAATTTTCTATCTTGAGATATAAGTATCAAATTGTCATTGATACATTTCCAAATGATGATTCGATCAAATGGGTCTTTATGTGTATCAACTTTTGGGAGTTTATAAAAGCTAGCCATAGTATCTTTGTCAATCTCTAAAACTTCTAAATCCATCTTTTTTGCCAATCTTGGTAGTTCATCGGGAATAAGTCCACTTAGCTCTAGTTTTCCAAGATTGTATTTTATACCATTTAAAAAAGATAGTAATATGTTAAATTGGGTCATTGCGAGGTACGAAGCAATCCATAGTCGGCTTCTTGGACTGCTTCGTACCTCGAAGTGACTGGAATTAAAATACTACTTTTTATTTGATTTG
>CAMCYD010000022.1 GCA_945883785.1 Helicobacter pylori PMSS1 | reverse complement strand
AAGTTTACAATATAAAAAACCAATGAATGTTTATTTTGATAGTTTAAAAATTAATGATAAAAGTTATGAAAAAATTGGAGATGAATCTGATGAAAATCTTGTAGTTAGTGGAGGTAATTGTAACTTATATGTTTCGTAAGGTAACAGGTCAGGAAAAGAATTTAGATTTGAAAAAAAGTTGTTTAGGGGTTTTGGGGTAGTATATTTGATTATTTTTCAAAAGATTTTAGTTTTAGAGTAGATTTTAAGATTATTTGCTACAATCTCACACCAAAAAAGTAACCATTGGTTTCTCCAATTTACTAAAACTTACAAAAGGTCAAAAATCAACAATGACAGAAGAAACGACAGAACAAATTGAACAATCAGAAAAAGAAGTGCAACATACTGAGCCAAAACAACACAAGCAACCAAAACACAATCATAACAATAGCAACCACAATCATAACAACAATAAAGCAAAAAGTCGTACGCATATTCCAGTGACTGGACTTACTATTGATGATTTGAGAAGTAAAACTACGGATGAATTGATTGTAGTAGCGAATGATTTGGAGATTGAAAATCCGCAAGAACTGAAACGTCAAGATTTGATATTTGCGATACTTTCAAGCCAAACTACGGCTGGGGGCTATATTTTATTTACTGGTATTTTAGATATCAAAGATGGTGGATTTGGATTTTTACGGGCATTGGATGGCAATTTTAGTGACACTTCAAACGATAGTTATGTAAGTGCTACACAAATAAAAAGATTTGCTTTACGAAACGGTGATATCGTAAGTGGGCAAGTACGACCACCAAGCAAAGAGAGTGAAAAATACTATGCTCTTTTGCAAATAGAAGCTATCAATTATTTACCTGTAAATGAAGCAAAAAACAGACCACTTTTTGACAATCTTACTCCACTTTATTCAACGCAAAGATTTCAATTTGAGTACAACAAATCAAAGATGACAGGACGAATCCTTGACATGTTTGCTCCGATGGGAAAAGGTCAAAGGGGACTAATAGTCGCTCAACCGAAATCTGGGAAAACTGAGCTACTCAAAGAATTAGCTCATGGAATCAGCAAAAATCACCCCGATACAACTTTGATTGTCTTACTTATCGATGAGAGACCTGAAGAGGTTACAGATATGCAAAGAAGTGTAAAAGGGGAAGTGTACAGCTCAACTTTTGACCTTCCAGCTCAAAATCATGTCAAAGTGGCTGAACTTGTTATCGAAAAAGCAAAAAGAATGGTAGAGATGGGGAAAGATGTCGTTATCTTACTTGACTCTATCACAAGACTTGCTCGTGCGTACAATACTACAACTCCAAGTAGCGGAAAAGTTCTCAGTGGTGGGGTTGATGCAAATGCACTCCACAAACCAAAAAGATTTTTTGGGGCTGCGAGAAATATTGAAGAGGGTGGAAGTTTGACTATTATCGCAACTGCGTTGGTTGATACTGGTTCTAAAATGGATGAAGTTATCTTTGAAGAATTTAAAGGAACTGGAAACTCTGAAGTTGTTTTAAGTAGAAAAGCAGCGGAAAGAAGAGTGTTCCCTGCCTTTAATGTAGTGAAATCAGGGACAAGAAAAGAGGAACTCCTTTTGCATCCTGAAGAGTTGCAAAAAATATGGATTTTAAGAAATGCTATGTCTGAAATGGATGAAGTAGAGTCACTCAAGTTTTTGTATTCAAAAATGGAAAAAACAAACTCCAATGTAGAGTTTTTACTTTCAATGAATGCCTAAAGAAGTGGATATTTAAGATGAAAGCTGGTGTATTTGATAGTGGAATTGGTGGGCTTACAGTTGTAAAGTCTATCTTGGAAGAAAAACTATTTGATGAGATTATCTACTATGGGGATACTGCACGAGTTCCTTATGGTCCAAAAGATAAAAATACAATCATAAGCTATAGTTTGGAAGCTTTGGAGTTTTTCAAAAATTTTGATATCGATATCCTTATCATTGCTTGTAATAGTGTGAGTGCTTATGCTATCGAGGAACTTCAAAAAAATACTACTATTCCTGTTGTTGGGGTGATTGATTCTGGTGTATTGGCTTTGAAACATACGACTGATGATAAAAAGAGTGAGATTTTAGTTATCGGTACAAGTGCAACTATAAATTCAAATCTATACGACCATCATTTACGAGAGCTTGGATATGAAAATATCACCTCTATCCCTACTCCTCTTTTTGTCCCTATCGTTGAGGAGGGGATTTTTAGTGGAGATTTACTAAAAGAAGCGATGAAAATCTACTTCAAAGATGTGAAGCAAACTGATGTTGTGATACTTGGATGTACCCATTTTCCTTTGATAGAAAATGAAATAAGCAACTTTTTAAATGGTGTCAAAACTATCCATAGTGGCGATGCTATCGTGAAAGTTTTGAAAGATACCTATCATCTTACTTCAACGCATGAGACAAAAATATCTTTTTTTGCCTCTTCCAATCCAGACAATCTCAAAAATGTAGCCAAAAAATGGCTCAATCTATAAGGTATAAATACTATGACTTTGCTAGAAAAATTAGAAAATAATGTACGACTTACCTTAGAAGATGGTGTTGCACTATATGATTTAGACCTCATCACTCTAGGGCAATTTGCATCTAAAGTAAGGGAACAAAAGTTTGGACGAAAAACTTACTATAATGTAAACAGACATATCAATCCAACCAATGTTTGTAAAGATGTGTGTCAATTTTGTGCTTACAGTGCAAGTAGAAAAAATCCAAATCAATACACTATGACGCACGATGAGATTTTAGAAACAGTCGCACAAAGTGTAAAAAACGGGATAAAAGAGGTACATATCGTCTCAGCTCATAATACATTTACAGGTTTGGAATGGTATCTTGAAGTTTTCCAAAAAATAAAAGCATCATTTCCCCATCTTCATATCAAAGCTCTCACTGCTGCTGAGATACACTTTTTAGCTACGGAGTATCATAAATCATATGAAGAGATTATTGATATGATGATAGCGTATGGGGTGGATAGTATGCCTGGAGGTGGAGCTGAAATTTTTGATGAAGTGGTGCGAAAAAGAGTTTGTGGTGGGAAAGTGAGTTCTGATCAATGGCTTGAAATCCATAAACTATGGCACGAAAAAGGACGAAAATCAAATGCAACGATGCTTTTTGGACATATTGAAACTAGAGAAAATCGAATTGACCATATGATAAGACTTAGAAATCTTCAAGATATCACAGGTGGATTGAATGCTTTTATCCCACTTGTCTATCAAAAAGAGAATAATTTTCTCAAAGTTACCGATTTTCCAACGGCAAATGAGATACTCAAAACTTATGCAATTAGTCGATTGATACTTGATAATATTCCAAATCTCAAAGCCTACTGGGTCACTTCTAGTATCAAACTAGCACTCATAGCTCAAGAGTTTGGTGCAAATGACCTTGATGGGACAATTGAAAAAGAGTCTATCAATAGTGCAGCTGGAGCCGCTAGTGCCAACGGGATGAAACAAAGTGAATTTATAGAACTTATCAAAAATAGTGGTTTTGAACCAGTTGAGAGAGATACACTTTACAATGAGATTTCTCTAATTTAAACGATTTTAAGCTAGAATAAAAAACAAAAAAAGAGTGTAAAACACTTAAACATCATATAGTAAGATACAAAAATTAAGGAGTTATAAAAATGTTAGACATAGTAGAAATTCAAAAAATATTACCACATAGATACCCACTATTACTTGTAGATAGAGTTGAAAGTATGGAGATAGGGAAAGATATCGTTGCTTATAAAAATATTTCGATAAGTGAACCTGCTTTTCAAGGACATTTTCCAGGGCATCCAATCTATCCAGGTGTGATGATTTTAGAAGGGATGGCACAAGCTGGTGGCATTTTAGCACTTAAAAGTGCTGGATTTACCCAAGAAGAACTTGAGCAAAAAGTTATTTATTTTATGAGTATCGACAATGCAAAGTTTAGACTTCCAGTGAAACCAGGTGATAAACTTGAGTATAGAATCACCATTTTAAAACTAAGAAAAAATCTTATCGTTCTTGATGGGAAAGCTTTTGTAGATGACAAACTGGTAAGTGAAGCGGAACTTAAAGCTATGATTATGGATAAGTAGTCGTTTATGAATACTATTCATCAAACTGCCATCATAGAAGATGGTGTGGTTTTAGGAGATAATATCACTATTGGAGCATACACTATCCTTAAAAATGGTGTCACAATCGGAGATGGAACTACGATTGGAAGCCATACTTTAATAGAGGGGAAAACAACTATTGGAAAAAATAATGAGATATTTTCCCATTCTGTTTTAGGAAGTATCCCACAAGATTTAAAGTTTAACGGAGAAGATGTTGAACTTATCATCGGTGATAACAACAAAATAAGAGAATTTACCCTTTTTAATCCAGGAACTATTGGTGGTGGAAGCAAAACGGTTATCGGTAGTAACAATCTTTTTATGGGATATGTCCATATTGCTCACGATTGTATCATTGGGAATAACTGTATTTTTGCAAACTGTGCAACTATGGCTGGACATGTTGAAGTAGATGATTTTGCTGTTGTTGGTGGGCTTTCAGCGGTACATCAATTTTGTAAAATTGGACATTCAGCTATGCTTGGCGGTGGTTCAATAGTGGTGCAAGATATCCCACCATTTTGTGTAACCGAAGGGAATCGTGCAACACTTAGAGGTCTTAATCTTAATGGATTGAGAAGAAGAATGGAAAACAGAAGTGATATAGATGAGATAAAACGAGCTTATAAAAAACTTTTTGATTCAAATATGGCTATGCAAGATGCCGCAAAAGAGATTTTAGAAACAAACCAAAATAAATATGTTCGTATGTTAGCTACATTTGTAAGTGAGACAAAACGAGGGATACCAACTACAGCAAGGAAAAATAGAGATGAATAAAAAAGTACCTGTATGCGATTTTTGTGGCGCAATTGATAGCGATAAAAATCCTGTAATCTCTGGCAGTAGCGCAAATATCTGCAAAATCTGTGCAAAAAGTGCATATGATATTATTTGTGAACATGAAGAGGATGGAGATAAACTAGAGAAATTGCCAACTCCTAATAATGAAGAAACTAAAAATATTTTACTCAAACCAAAAGAGCTTAAAGCTATTCTTGATGAATATGTCATCGGTCAAGATAAAGCTAAAAAAGTTTTAAGTGTTGCTGTGTATAACCACTATAAAAGAGTATTTAACCATACTATGAGTGAAGATGATACGGAATTGTCAAAATCAAATGTTCTTCTGATAGGACCAACAGGAAGTGGGAAAACACTTCTAGCTCAGACTATTGCGAAATATTTGGATGTTCCTTTAGCTATCGCTGATGCTACAAGTTTGACAGAAGCTGGATATGTTGGTGATGATGTTGAAAATATCGTGACAAGACTTATCCAAGCAGCAAATGGGGATATTAAAAAAGCAGAACAAGGGATTATTTTCATTGATGAGATTGATAAAATAGCGAGAATGAGTGAAAATAGAAGTATCACTAGAGATGTAAGTGGCGAAGGTGTACAACAAGCTTTACTTAAAATCATCGAAGGAAGTATTGTCAATGTACCACCAAAAGGGGGAAGAAAACATCCAGGTGGTGATGCTATCCAACTTGATACTACAAATGTATTATTTATTTGCGGTGGTGCTTTTGGTGGACTTACTGATATTATTGGTAAAAAACAAGGTGGAAATGCACTTGGGTTTAATACTGAAAAGAAAACAAAAAAAGAACGAGAAGCTATTTTGGAGATGGTTGAAGCTGATGATTTGGTAAAATATGGACTTATTCCTGAACTTATTGGGCGACTTCATATGATAGCGACTCTGAATGAAATAGATGAAGATGCGATGATTCATATCTTAACAGAACCAAAAAATGCTTTAACAAAACAGTATAAAAAACTTTTTGCAATGGATAATGTAGCATTATCATTTGAACCAGATTCGCTTACAGAAATAGCACAAAAAGCTATCAAAAGAAAAACAGGTGCGAGAGGATTAAGATCAATTATGGAAGATGTTATGCTTGATATTATGTATGAATTGCCTGAATATGAAAACAAAACTGTAATGATTACAAAAGATGTTGTGAACAAAACAACAAAACTAGAAATAGCTTAAAACAACAAAATAAAGGGATAAAAATGATATTTGATAAATTTATAGGTATGTTTTCAAATGATTTAGCGATAGACTTGGGGACGGCAAATACTCTCGTATCTGTAAAAGGACGAGGAATTGTCATCAACGAACCATCGGTTGTAGCAGTTCAACATGATAGATTTGGTAGAGATAAGATTTTAGCAGTTGGGCTTGAAGCAAAAATGATGATAGGAAAAACTCCTATGAATATTCAAGCAGTTCGTCCTATGAAAGATGGAGTTATCGCTGATTTTGAGATGACCGAACGAATGATTCGATATTTTATAGAAAAAGCTCATAATCGAAAATCTTTTGTACGACCTAGAATTATTATCTGTATCCCACATGGAATTACACAAGTTGAGAGAAAAGCGGTAAGAGAATCTGCTTTAAGTGCTGGAGCTAGGGAAGTATTTTTAGTAGAAGAGCCAATGGCTGCTGCTATTGGAGCTGGTATTCCAGTTGCTAGTCCAAATGGACATATTGTTGTGGATATTGGTGGTGGAACAACTGAAATTGGGGTTACTTCACTCGGTGGACTTGTGATAAGTAAATCAATAAAAGTTGCTGGAGATAGATTTGATAAATCTATCATTGACTATGTAAGACAAAATTTCAATCTTTATATTGGTGAAAGAACTGCCGAAGATATCAAATTTCAAATAGGAACTGCTGTTAAACTTGACCATGATTTAACCATCAAAGTAAAAGGTCGAGATAGTTCTGGTTTGCTTTCTACAATTGAACTTACAAGCGAAGGTGTCAGACAAGCTATGAAAGAACCATTAAAAGAGATAGCTTTGGCAATAAGACAAGTTTTGGAAGAGATGCCACCTGATTTAGCTGGAGATATTGTTGACAATGGAATTGTTTTAACGGGTGGAGGTGCACTTATTAAAGGACTTGATGTTTATCTATCAAATGATGTAAAACTTCCTGTTAGAGTTGCTGATGAGCCACTTCTTGCTGTTGCTTATGGAACTAGCAAAGTGTTAGATGAGGAAAAGTTACTAAAATTAATCTCTAATGAATAAAAATATAGCATTTGTAGGGCTGATGATTCTAGTTTTACTAGGATATATTTTTAATTTTGACAAACTTATGTCAAGCTTATTTTTGGGAGCTACATCAGATGCTAGATGGAGCTACTCAAGTGCGATCACAGTTGTAAAAGATACCGTAAATGCGTATTTCAATCAAGCCGAGACTCTTCAAAATTTTGCTACCCAAAGAGACAAAAACACTCACTATAAAATACTGTACGAAAGTGCACAAAATGAATTAAATAACCTTAAAAATGATATGCAAATAATGGATGTCAATCTTTCATATCAAACAATTTATGCAAAAGCTGTCAGTTATATCAATTTGAATGACTTTTCAAAAGTTGTTCTTGACAAACAATTACCAGCTGGAAAATTATACCCATTAGTAACTCCGCAAGGATTTAGTGCTGGGATTGTAAGGGTAAACAATACTATTGCGATTGGCTATCTTAATACAAATGAAAAAGCAAATTATGCAACATTTATAGGGGAAACAAATGCTCCTGGAATCACATCTGGAGGTGATGAAAATGGATATATTCTCATCCAACATATTCCAAAATGGTACACAATCAAAGTCAATGATGAAGTTGTGACAAGTGGAATGGATGAGATATTTCCCTATGGTGTCAAAGTGGGAAGAGTTGTCGGTTCAAAAGAACTTTTAAATACAAAAATGGCGATAGTTAAACCTTATGCTTTTGTTACTTCAAAGAGATATTTCTATATTATTACTAAAGGAAATGGTATGTAACTTTTATCGACATTGAGGCAATACCAAATTACAAAAAAACAGAAAAAGGATTTAAAATGTTAAGAAAAATTTTATTAGTTTTAGTGTTAGTTTTTAACTTTGCGCAAGCGAGTCAAACAGCTATATTTGAAACAACAAGTGGTACTATAGAATTAGAATTAAGAGATGACTTGGCTCCTAAAACGGTCGAGAATTTTGTGAAACTAATCGAAAAAGGTTACTATAATGGGATTATTTTTCATAGAGTTATAAAACACTTTATGGTACAAACTGGTGACCCTACTGGAACTGGTGCAGGTGGTGAGTCGATTTGGGGGAAAGATTTTGAAGACGAATTGACACCTAAAGCTATGTTCAATAAAATAGGTGTTCTTGCTATGGCAAATCGAGGTCCAAATACAAATGGGAGTCAATTTTTCATAACAACAACACAAACTCCTTGGCTAAATGGAAAACACACCATCTTTGGATATGTTGCAAATAAAGCAAGCTACAGTGTAGTGCAAAAAATAGAAAATCTAGAAACTGCCTATGGTGATAAACCAAAAGTTGAACAAAAAATTCTAAAAGCTTATATGAAAAAATAGCTATGTTAGAAGCGCTTTTTAGCAAATTTACCGTCAGTCCAGAATCATTTGTAAAAGAATTATTTAAAAAAGTGATTGATGAGAGTGCTTTGCAAAAAATGCTTGCTTCAGGAAAATTTTCTATAAATTATCAAAATGAAAAAGGGGAAACTTTTCTCCATCTTTGCATATTGCATAGTAAATTCAAATCAGCAAAATGGCTCATTGAAAAAGGCAATATTGATGTTTCGTTGAGAGATTCTCTTCAACATGAACCAATTGAAATAGCTATCAAGAAAAACAATCATCTTATTGTAGAACTTTTGTTGAAGGCAAAAAAAGTCAATATAAACCAAATTGACAAAGATGGGCGTTCTTTACTCCAAAATGCAGTTCTTGATGGAAACGAAGAGATTGCACATACACTAATCAATAATTTAATAAATGTCAATATTGTAGACAAAAACAATAGAAATGCCATGTTTGATGCTATCTCTTATGGAAATGAAAATATCATAAATAAACTTTTAGTAACTGATATAAATCTTAACCAAATAGATTCTAATGGTGAAACTGTTTTGCACAAAAATGAAGCCTTACAAAACGATGATTTGTGTATTAAACTTATACAAAAAGGTGCAAATCCTACAATTTGTGACAGTGAAGGAAAAAACTTATTATTTCATATAGCTATGAGAGGAATTGAGGGTGGAAAATTGCTTGATGTGGCGATAGAACATGGATGCAATATCAATGCTAAAGTACGAAATAACAATACAATTCTTATGGAAACGATGTTAGCTTTTTACAAAATTCCACTCTATGAAAAAGAGAGACGAGCCTCACTTCTTAAAATGGCTGAAAATCTTGCCGTTAAAGGGGTGGATGTAAATGCTATCAATAATGATGGCGAAAGTGGAATTTTTGATGCTATTAGAAATCATGATTACAATATCTGCGCATTTTTTGTCAATAAAAAAGTAAACTTGAATATCCAAAACAATCACTATCAGACTCCCCTTGTTATCGCTACTTTAGAAGGGATAACAAATATTGATATTATTTTATTATTGCTCAAAAATGGAGCAAATCCTTCCATTAAAAACGATGAGGGGAAAGATATACTTGAAATTCTCAATGAACTCATTTTATACACTCATGAATTTAGAGAGTTGAAAGATAAAAATTTAGAACCTTATGCACAAAAAGAAAAGCAATATTTTGTTGTGTTAAAAGAGATTTTGCAGAACTCTTCTTATAATCTTCAAAATGTAACATCCGTAGGACAACCGCTCTTTTTTGCCCCTATTTTAGATGGATACTATGATTTATTTAAACTATATCTTACAAATAAATTTAATATAAATTCGGTCGACAGCAACAATCTCAATATTTTTTATCTGTATGTGTATACGGTTTTTAGTCTTAATATTTATTTTGATGCCTTTAAATCGAATCTTATTGGGATGCTGGGTTTTGGAGTAGATATTAATATTATTGATGATGAAGGGAAAAGTGTTTTTTCTAAAATAATGAAAAAAAATACAAATGCTAGACTTTTTGAAATTCTTGTGGAAATAGCGAGATTTAAATATGATTCACGAGACAAGCAAGGGAGAACACTTTGCCACCATGCTATGCTGAATAAAAATTTAGAAATTACAAAAATGATTTATGGTAAAAATCAAGAAGTTTTAAATATTGCAGATGGCTACGGCATACTCCCCGTAACTTATGCAGCACTTTTGGGATGTTTTGATATCGTCAAGGAACTTCTCAATTATGGGACAATTTATATAAAATCAAATCAATCAATCCCAACGGTCGTTCGTGTCAAATTTGCTCCTATGGTAAAAAATATTGATAGTCTCAAAATAAAAACGACAGATAAAGACCTTTTGCGAAAAATAGGTATTTTAACAGATCAAATCAAAAGTGATTTTAAGGTTGAAGAATGAAAATTATTGTGAATGGCGAAGAGAGAATATTTGAAGAAAATGCTACCCTAAAAAGTGTCATACAAAAACTCCAAATCGAAGATAAAGTGATGGCAAGTGCTATAAATATGAATATCATTAAAAAAGAAAATTGGGAAACCTATATCGTACAAGAAGGTGATAAGTTAGAACTATTGGAGTTTGTTGGCGGAGGATGAGAAATTGAGAAATTGAGAATTACATTCACAGATTACTGTGTTTTGTTATTTTCACTATTTTCACTAGTTTCCTCTTTGTCGTAGATAACTTTTATCAAAATACCATTTTCTGGGTCCTTAAAAGAGATATCATCTTGAGTAAAAAGAGTATATAAAAAATCTTTTGCGTACGATTTATTTAAAAAATTATCATTAAATACATCTCCATCATAACATAACACAAAGTTTTTACAGACTTTATCCTTGTAGATAGTCATATCAGCTATCACCACTCCAAGATTTAGAATGGTTAATCTCACACTATCTTCATATCTTTCGATAAATCCTTGATCATAAAACTTTAAAGAGGGGGTTTTAAAAACAATGGTCGCACTTCTTGAAGAGACAAGTTGTTTTTGACTACATCCTGTTGCTATAAAAAGAAAAGAGGATACAATAAAGAATCGTAACAACATTAAGTCAATGAAGATGTTTGATATAAATTCATCAAATTTTCATAAAAATCTGTAGTTTTAAAATCATCCAATATCCCACTATTAAGGGAGAGTTGCTGATGAATTTTTGCTAATTTTTCAGTTCGTTCTGGGAACAAATCACTTAAAATAATCGAGCTAATCTCTTTTCTCACCAAAATAGCTGGGGGAATCAATCCAAGATAAAAGAGTTCCATAATGGATTCACTATGATAATGGATATGATGATGACTCCCGTGAGGACAGGCATTTGTACTTACAAGAGTACTACATTTATCACAATAAACAAAATTACTCATAATCTCAATATTGATATCTATACCAGAAATGGTATCAGCAATGGAACTAAAACATTTATCTTGATAAAAAGCCCCTATTCCTGCTTTTTCTTTTCCAATCATAAGTTGCGTACATCCATAATTATGGGCAACAATAGCATTTAAAACAATCTCATTAAATCCACCAAAAATATATGTATTTTCTAATGGAATCAAAATAACTTTGTCTTTTGGAAGAAAATTATCACAAAAATACTTTACCCCTTTGTGTCTAGTTTTATAGCTCAATTCATCATCTGTGTATGGTTTCAAAAGGAAAATAACAATCAAATCATTTTTAACCAATGCCGTTCGAATAAGTCTTTCGTGGATTCTATGAAATGGTTTTCCTGAAAGCATAATCGCCGAAATGGACTTTGCTTCAAGACTTGCAATTGCATTTTGAAGCTCTGTTTTGTGATTTTTAATATCTTGAAAATCAATATCAAAATTTCCACAAACAGCATAATTTCCAAGTCTTTGGTAGGTGTTTATGACTCCTGGATGTAAAGGATTGTTTGTCCCATAAATAAGCTTTACTCTTTCATCTTTATCTATTTTGAAAACTTCATCACAAACAAGATGTCCACAAACTTTGCCATCACAAATAAGTTCAATTTTTTCTTCCTTTTGTAAAGTTTTCAAAACTGATTCATTTTTTGCTCCACTAGGAGCGAGAACAACTGAAAAAGGGAATGTTGTCCCTTTGTACTTTTTCGTTTGATTGACTTCTATTGATTCTTTTTCATTCATAAGCTTATCAACTGGTTTTAAAAGCCCCTCTTTTAAAAGGCTCAGTGTCGCAAGTGCTTCTTGATCTATATATAATTTTTTACCCATTTATCACCCCATCACATAAAGTTCAGTATAATACCCAATTGTTATTATATATTTTATTTATTGGAGCATTAATTTGTTAGTTCATATTTGTTGCAGTGTTGATAGCCACTATTTTTTAGAAAAGTTACAAGAAGATTTTCCAGATGAAAAATTGATTGGATTTTTTTATGACCCCAATATCCATCCTTACAGTGAATATCTCTTACGACTTAAAGATGTAAAGTTTAGTTGTGAACAATTAGGGATTGAACTGCTTGAGGGTGCTTATGATGTAGAAGCTTGGTTACAACTTGTCAAAGGGCTTGAAAATGAGCCAGAAAAAGGGGATCGTTGTACTGTTTGTTTTGATACTAGACTTGAAGTGAGTGTCCAAAAATCAATTGAACTTGGGTGTAAAAAGTTTACAACCTCCCTTTTAATAAGCCCAAAAAAGTCTCAAGAAAAACTTGAAATCATTGGGGAAAAACTAGCAAAACAGTATAATTTAGAGTTTGTATTTAAAGATTATAGAGCTGGCAAAGGGATGGAACTTCAGGGGAAAGCGGTGAAAGAAAATCAACTCTATCGTCAAAATTATTGTGGTTGTCTTTTTGGACTGACAGCACAAAGGATACAACAAGAAAAACTCCTCGATGAGATGATAAGTCCAATAAATAAACAAATCTTACCAGAATCAATTGAGGAGAGGTTGGAGCTCTATAGAAAACGAAATCAACTCAAAAAAGAGAATATTCAGTTTAAAATCATCAAACAAAGATTTTTAAATTATCGTCTTTTAAATGGTTTTATTACCATAAATAAAGAGGTGATTCCCTCTTATTTTTTACCCTATTCTACCCTCAAAAATAAAAAAACTGCAGGTCAAATTGAATATACAATCAATAATATTTCTTATCTCAATCGTGATGAAACAAAGTTCATCACTTTAGAATATTATAATTTTTTAGCCAATACTCACTATCAAAATATCTATGAACTTGTCAAAAATCCACCACTATTCAAAGAAGAACTATCAATACGAAATAAAATTGTTTCAACTCCATTTGATATCTCTTGTATAGTGGTTCTTGATACAGTTATTGATGGGAAAATTGAAGTTGTATTAAATAGTCATGTGTTTGATGATATAAAGGAAGATATCATCATTTTGTAATCATTACAAGATATAATGAAAAATAACCAAGGAGTTACTATGCAAGAAAAAATCCTATTTGTCTCAGTTGAGATTCCAATTATTATCAATCAACAAGATTTAGAAAAAGAGTTTCCAGGATTGATTTTAACCAAAATCGAAAACTCACTTGTTGGTGAAATCACTAACGATAAGTTTATATTTACCACCTCTTTTGGGGTTATTACATTTTGCAACTTCAATCATGATGAAATAAAATCGTTTCTCCATAGATTGAAAATAAAAGAGGCAAATCATTACGAAACAGCACTTATCAATCAAGACTATCCAATGATAGTTGATAGTGGATTTGAAAAACCATTTATAGACTCTCAAGTGATAAAATATAACAAATTTAATAAATCGATAGCTTCGATAATCTCGTTGGTATTATCACAAAGTGTTGGTCTTGAGATACGAGAAAAGTCATTGGAAAAAAAGCTTCAAGATAGTAAGAAGCTATATGAAAAAATAGAAAATATTAAAGCAAAAGATAGGGAAAATTTGATGATTTTTGCAAGTAGTATTGCAAAAGAGAGATTTGAAATATTAAGTCAACTCTATTTACTTGACAAACCAGATATTCTTTGGGATGATTTTCAATTAGAATCACTTTACAACCAGTTGGCATTGCAACTTGAACTTAAACCAAGGTTTGATGTGGTTGAGTACAAAATCTCATTTTTAAAAGAATCTGTTGAGTTTATTACCGATAGAGTAAACCAAAAATCAAGTGAATTTTTAGAATGGATTATTATTTGGTTGATTGTGATAGAGATATTGTTCTCAACTTACGAATATATAATCAAACCACTTTTATAAAACAGTCGCTTGATTAATTGATAATTTAATAAAAAGGGTTACGACATAATCCCTTTTATCATAAAAAATACAGCAGCAGAAAGTCCGGCAGCAGCAGGAACTGTTATAAGCCAAGCAGCAATAATTTTTTTCACAGCATCTCTTTTCACATATTTGATACTTTTTGCCTCTTGAAAATTCTTTTTCGCTTCTGCTGAAGTTTCTATTTTCTCATCAATCAATTTGTGAAGTGCCACAATTCTTTGATAATTTGCTTTATTTTTGTCTTTTATCTCTACAAGATGAGCTAACTCTCTCTCAAAATTTTCTAAATCTTTTTTATCTTTTTTGAATCTTTTTCTTGCCTTTGCTATATAATTGCTCTCACTACTATCAAGATATTCCCTTAAAAATCCAACACCAAATACACCACCAACTGCAATATGAGTTGAACTTACTGGAAGTCCTAATTGTGAAGCAATGATAACAGTAACAGCAGAGGCGATAGCGATTGAAAATGCTCGTATCTGATCTAGCTCAGTTATTTCACTTCCGACAGTTTTAATCAACCTTGGTCCATAAAGTGCTAGTCCTACAACAATGCCAATCGCTCCAACCGCCATTACCCAAAAAGGGATGTCAACTTTAGAAGCAATCTCATTTTGTGTAACTGCATCATAAATAGCAGCGAGTGGTCCAATGGCATTTGCAACATCATTAGCTCCATGGGCGAAAGAGAGAAGTGCCGCAGCAAAAATAAGTGGAATATTGAAAAGAGTATTGATAGATTCCCTTTTATTTTGTAGTTTTTCACTTTTTTTATCAATCACTTGTCTTACAAAAAAATAGGTAGCAACTGCTATCACAATACCAATCAAAGAAGCCCCAAGAAAATCAATTTTAATAAGTTGCTTCATACCTTTTAAGATAATATATGTACTAAATGCCCAAGCCATAACCGCTAGCAGATAAGGGACTATAATCTTAGCAGATACCATCATATCTTTTTTATAAAGAATCGTTTTTTTAATAAAATAAAGAAAAAGTGCGGCAACAATTCCACCTAAAACAGGTGATATTATCCATGACAACGCGATATTACCCATCGTTCCCCAAGAGACTATACTAAATCCTGCAGCCGCTATCCCAGCTCCCATAACAGCTCCAACTATTGCGTGTGTCGTAGAAACTGGTGCGCCAACAGCAGTTGCAAGATTAAGCCATATAGCAGCGGATAATAGAGCAGCTGTCATCGCCCAAACAAAGACCTGAGGATCTGCTATCAAATTTGGGTCAATAATCCCATCTTTAATAGTTTTCACAACATCTCCGCCAGCTATAAAAGAACCCATGGCTTCAAAAATAGCTGCTAAGATAATAGCGCTAGTCATAGTTAAAGCTTTAGAACCAACAGCTGGACCAACATTATTAGCTACATCATTTGCACCTATATTCATAGCCATATAAGCACCAAATACAGCACCTAAAATAAGAAACGTGTTATTTGGAATATTTAAATATGTAGAATAACTATACATAAAAACCAATGCTACAAATAATAATGCTAATGAAAATTTTATATACCCAGACATAGATTTTTCTGTAACTTTGCCAATTTTTTCGATTGTTTTAATATCCATAGATACCCTTTTTTTGTTATTGTTTTGTAACTTTTTTGCTGTATAAGTCTCGAATTGTACTTAACTTTTTATTTAAGAGGGCTTTAGTGTTAGTCGATTTATTTGTTAGCAATACTTAGATTTATCTGCAAATTTATTTTGATATTTCTGCTATTTTTGCGATGAAACATATCTATAAATAACTTCCAAAAATTCCACACCAAACTGTTCAAATTTTTTCTCTCCAATACCATTTACTTCAAGCATTGAAGTTTTATCTAGTGGTTTAAGAGAAGCTAAATTTTTCAGTGTTTTATCGCTTAGTATGATATAAGCAGGAAGTTCAAGTTCTTTTGCAATTTGAGTTCGTTTGGTTCTAAGTGCCTCAAAAAGGGTGATGTCATATTGTACATCTTCAACTATTTTTGGTATATTTTTTTCTTTCGTTACAACTTCCAGCCTTGAAGATTTGATATCAACCGTCTCTTGTCCTTTCAGTATTTTAATCGCACTATCGGTTAACTTTAGAACTTGAAAACTACCAATACTTAAAATCTTTAGTTCAATCAATCGCTCAATTACAATAAACCAAACATTCTTTGCCCTATATGTCCCTATGCCATAAACAGAAAGGGTATTCGCTCCATTTTCCAAAATCTTTTGTTCTTTTGAACCCCTTAAAATATCAACAATATAATGTTTTCCAAAACTTTGAGCTGTTTTATAAATGGCACTCAAAATCATCTGCGCTTCTTTTGTAATATTCTCTCTGCTAGCATTTTTTTGAAGACAATTATCGCATCTATCTTCACATCTTTCAAGAGTATCATCAAAATACTCTGCTAGTTGCTGATGAAAACATATTTCACTTGTTGCGAACTTATAAATACTATTAATCTTCGTATCAAGATGTTTTTTGTATTCATTATCACCGATTGACTCCAAAAACTGCTTTTGCAAAATCATATCAGAAGCATTAAAAAGGAGAAGTGTTTCACTATCTTCACCATCTCTGCCAGCTCTACCTATCTCTTGATAGTAGTTTTCTTGTGATTTTGGAAGAGACATATGAACGACAAAACGAATATCACTTTTATCAATTCCCATACCAAAAGCAACCGTTGCCACCATAATATTTACTGTATCATTTACAAAAGTTGTAAAGTTTTTTTCTCTAGTATCGCTTGAGAGTCCAGCATGATAAGGGAGAGAACGATGCCCTTTTTCATTTAAATAAAAACTCAATTCTTCTACTTTTTTTCTTGAACTCACATAAATAATTCCACTTTCATTTTTATGTCTATTTAAAAAATCTTGCAATTGATTATGTCCATTTGAAATTCGTCTTGCTAGGGAGATAAAAATGTTTTTTCGGAAAATTTTTCCTTTTAAAATAAGTGGATTTTCCATCCTCAACTCTCTGACAATATCATCAGTAACATGGTTTGTAGAGGTCGCTGTAAAAGCGCAAATAGCAATATGAGGAAAGTGTATTTTTAAATTTCCTAAGGCACGATAATCGTCACGAAATTCATGTCCCCAATGTGAAATACAGTGTGCTTCGTCAATAACAAAAAAATTAATTTTAAGCATTTTTAAAAGATTGACTGTTGCTTCAGTGTTGAGTTTTTCAGGAGAGAGATACAAAAATTTCAACTCGTTATTTTTTGCCATTTCAATAATTGCATCAACTTCTTCACGAGTCTGTGAAGACGAAATCATATCAGCACTTATTTTTTGAGCCTTCAAAGCTCTTACTTGGTCTTGCATAAGAGCGATAAGTGGAGAAACAACTATGCTAATCCCTTTTTTCATAAGTGTTGGGAGTTGATAGACAAGTGATTTTCCACCACCTGTTGGCAAAATCATTAGTAAATCTCTATTTTCTAAAATAGCATCAATACCATCTTCTTGTAGAGTTTTAAAGCTATTGTGACCAAAGCTGTCTTTTAAAAATTTATGTTTCAATGTATTCCTTTAGCAACACAAAATTGTATTTCATCATATTCATTTATAAAATAAGAATGAATTTTTTGAAAACCTAGACTTTCAATATTGAAATAGGTATCTTTTTTTTCTTTATGAGAGACAAAAAGCATCAGCATATTAATATCATTTTTAACAGTTTCTAATAAAGAAAATCCACCTTCAAACATCACAAAATTGAAAGGATATTTTTCCAAATCATCATCTATAAAAACTTTTCTATTTGGAACTGAAAAAAGTGGAATCGTATGGTCAAACTCTTTATTTTTTGAAAATATTAGCACATTACTCGCTTTGGGAGGATTTGCAAATCTACTGTCAAGTGTTGGTCTATCAATTCGTACTGTATTCCCACCAATAATAAGTAAATCTAGTTTTGTTCTTATTTGATGAACTAAATCGAGACTATCTTGTGAGGTGATATATCCGCCATCACAACTTCCATCTTCTCTAATCGCTAGTTTAAAAAATCGAAATTTGTCATTATGCCATTGTAAAAAAGGGAAAAGTAGATTATCGCACTCCTCTTGTAAAACTCCAACTTCAACTTCTATGCCACTATTTTGTAAAGTTTTTATCCCACCACTAGCGATATTATTTGGGTCAATCGAACCAATAGTTACTTTTTTACATCCAACCTCTTTTAAAAGATTTGCACAAGCTGGGGTACGACCGATATGATTGCAAGGTTCAAGGGTAACAAAGATTTCACAATCGTGAAAAAAGTTGTTATGATTTTCAATCAAAAAATTATGAATTTCAAACGATTCTTCTAAGTCTTTAAGATGTGAATTTGGATAAGCACCAAGATAAGCGATTTTGAGAGCATTTACCTCTGCATGAGGATATCCAGCTTTTTGATGAGCTTCGATAGAGAGAACTTCATCTTTTCTAACAACACAAGCACCAACTGCTGGATTTGGATAGGTTAAAAATTGATATTTCCAAGCCTCATCAATGACTAGTTGCATATAAGAAATTTTCATATATGCGTTTTAAAATTACCAATTATAATAAGTAGAAGCACTTAAAATAGAGTTATATGAAATTGTAAAATAGATGCCATCTTCGCCCTCAAAAGTGAAATTATTTTCACTATCAAAATTTAATAGTTTCCCTTTAAAAGCTCCAACTTCATATTGTTTTCCCCTTACATTTTCACCAATAGAACCCTGAAGATGCTCTATTTTTTTTAGTTTTCTCTCAATTCCGGGACTACTTACTTCTAATAAATATTTTCCCCTCATAGGCTCTTTTATATCCAAAATAGGGGCAACCATTCGGCTGACCTCTTCACATTTATCAAGAGAAACTCCCCCTGATGAAGTGATATAAATTCTATAAATATTATTTTCATGCTCTTTTACTTGAGCTATATCATACAACGACATACCACAACCATCAACTGCTATTCTTATTTGTTCTTCTAATTCCATATTTTCTCTTATTCTTCTTTTTCTTTGTCTTGTCTAATTTGTGCAAATAATTCTTCAAGTTTATTCACCGCATCTAAATTTGTATCATTTATAAATGTAAAATCAGGGCATTTATACCAACCAGTAGAATTTAAAATATATGATTTAATTCTACTGTTTGCACTATATAAAGCTTTTTGTATCTCTTTTCGTTCAAGTGGCGTAAAGTCATTTCCATCATAATACACTTTTGCATCATATTTTCCATTTTTACATTTTACATCCGTAATTGTTAATGAATTAATTCGAATATCACTTAAGTCCCCAAGTGCCTCAGGAACGAGCTCTCTTAAAAGAGATTCCGTTCTTTGTAAATTTATACTTTTATCTCTCATAAGAATTATACCGTTTGAGCTTCTTTATGCTCGATAAATGTTTCTATATAATCGCCAATTTTAACATCATTGAATTTTTTAAACATAATTCCACATTCAAACCCATTAGCAACTTCTTTAACATCATCTTTAAATCGTTTAAGGGAATCAATATTTCCTGTAAAAATAACAACTCCATCTCTAATAAGTCTAGCTTTCCCGCCTCTTACAACTTTTCCATCACTGACGATACAACCAGCTACAGTTCCTACTTTTGGAACTACAAATGTTTCTCGAACTCTTGCTTGTCCAGTATTTTCTTCTACTACAATTGCACTCATCATTCCAGAAAGTGTATCTTTAATCTCATCAATAAGATTATAAATAATACTATAAGTTCTAATCTCAACTCCGCTAGATTTTGCTTTTACTTTAACTTCACCCGTAGGTCTCACATTAAATCCAATGATTATACAATCATCACTTGCACTCGCCAAGGCAACATCCGCTTCTGTAATTCCACCAACGCCAGCACTTATAATTTTCACTTTAACTTCATCGTTTTTAATATCTTCTAAACTTGTTTTTATAGCTTCTAAACTTCCGCCTGCATCTGCTTTGATGATAATTGGAAGTGCTTTTATTCTACCTTCAGCTATTAAATTTGACATCTCTTCAAGCGAAACTTTTGTTGATTTACTCAACTCTTTCGCTCTTGCATGTTCTGCTCTCGTTGTAGCTATTGCTTTTGCTTCAGCTGCACTTTCAAGAGCAACAAGTGAAACACCCACATTTGGTACATCATTTAATCCAACAACCTGACCTGTTTTACTCAGTCCAAGCTCACTTACAGAATTTCCGCTATCATCAATTAAAGCTTTTACCCTTCCATATCTTGTATCAGCTACAATATTATCGCCAACCTTCAGTGTTCCATTTTGAACAATAACAGTAGCAACTGCTCCTCTACCTTTTACAGTTGAACCCTCAATAACAGTAGCTTTTGCCAATACTGTTGGATCTGCTTGGAGTTCAAGAAGTTCTGATTGAATAAGAATATTTTCTAATAAATCTTCAATTCCAGCACCAGTTAAAGCCGAAACTCCAATAAATTCATAATCTCCGCCCCACTCAGTTGGAGTAATTCCATATTCTGCCATACCAGCTTTTACCATATCGATATTTGCCGTTGGTTTATCCATTTTATTTATAGCAACGATAATTGGAGCCCCGCTCTCTTTTGCAGCCCTAATTGATTCAACCGTTTGAGGTTTCACACCATCGTCAGCTGCCACAACTAAAATAATGATATCCGTAATATTTGCTCCTCTAATTCTCATAGAACTAAATGCTTCATGTCCTGGAGTATCTACAAATGTTATCTCTTTTCCATTTTTCATAACCGTATAAGCTGAAATATGTTGCGTGATTCCACCTGCTTCTCCAGCTGCTACTCTACTTTTTCTAATTTTATCCAAAAGTGATGTTTTACCATGATCAACATGTCCCATAATAGTTACAACTGGTGGTCTATTTACAAGATTTGATTTATCCACAACCTCATCATCATATGAACCTTCATAGTTTACCTCTTCAAGTTCATCTTTTATTGTAATTACAATATCATATTCTTCTCCAAGAATTTCAATTTCATCATTTCCAAGGAAATCATTTTTCGTAACCATCATTCCAAGCATAAACAACTTGCTAATAACATCTGATGTTGTTTTACCAATTTTTTCAGCAAATTCATAGACTCTACATTCTTCAGGTATTGTCACACTCGTAACATCTTCAGCTTCTAGTTTTTTAATATATCTTTTCTTCTTAGTTGATCTTTTAAGACCTCTTGGAACATTCCCGAAAGCCGATGGTTTTGTTGTTCTGATATTTTCAGTTTGTTTTGGAGTGTCTTGCAAGAATTTAGATGTTTCAAGTAAATCCATATCATATAAAACTACTTCTTCCCCTAATATAGAATCTTCTCCCTCTTTAAAGGCATCATGACTTCCAGCAAATACTTCCATTCTTGAACTAGAAGAATGTCCCTTTGGAGCAACTTTTTTGATTGGTTTTTTAATTTTTGATGTTTGTCTTTGACCATTCTCGTCTTTTGACTCTGAAGAATTTCCAAAAAGTTCACTCATAGATTTCATAGATTGTTTTTTTGGTTGTTCGTATTTCTCTACTACGATTATGTCTAGTGGCTTTTTTTTCTTAACTATTGTTAATTTCCCTCTTTTGAGAGGTGCTTCGCCTTCTGCTATTGATTGAGTTTGCTTTACCGCTTCAATATTGCTTACAACTACACATACAACAGAATCCAGTACTGCAGTAATCTCTTCTGCTATTATCTGTTTTTTTTCTGGTGCTTCTGTCAAATTGAAGTCAATTTTTGGTTTATTTTGAACTTTTTTGGCAACAGTAGTTGTCACATTTGTGCTTTTTACTATAATTTCTGATGTATTTTTAACTTTATCACTTTTCCCTGTAACAATATAATTTACAATCTCTTCAGCTTGTTCATATGTCAATTTACTTTGTGGTGATTTTAAAATTATTGATAAATCTGCTGCTTTTGCTATAACCTCTGCATGTGTTGCGCCTGATTCTTCTGCTATCTCTCTTATGCTTACTTTGTCTTCCATATTTCTACCATCTCCTTGAGCTGTTGTTCATAATCAGCCTTATTTTTACATTGTCTATATAGTGATTTAACCGATTTTTTAATATCTTCACAACATTTTTCACAAAAATAAAAACTTCTCCCTTTACCACTAAACGGAATCAAATTTTTATCATCACATTGCAATCTCAACATTGTATTTTGTTCAGTTTTATCCCTACAAGTTATACAAGTTCTTATCGGCTTATTTTTTAAATTCACGGATTGTACCCAAAATTCTCTTAATATTCTACTTGAACACCACTATTATTAAAGTCGCATGTATAAACTTTAAATTGTGGAAAATTCTCTTTTAAAACTGTTGCTAAAACTTTTGCATCATCACTATAAGCAATATTGAAAAAAGTTGAACCGCTTCCTGAAAGTGTACTCATCAACGCACCATTTTTAAGAGCAGTTTTTTGAACAGCAAACAGTTCAGGCATTTGTTTCATCCGATAATATTGGTGCATCCTATCGTTTGATGCTTCTTTTAACATTTGCCAATTTTCACTAAAAAATGCTGCTGTTAAAAGTGAACTATGTGACACATTAAATACAGTATCTTCAATAGAATACTTAAAAGGCAAAATTTTTCTTGATTCATTTGTGCTAATCGGTCTATTTGGAATAACTACTACAACTTTAAGAGTATCTGGTAATTCTTTTCGTATGAAGTTCACTTCGTGGTCTTTTACTGTAGCTACCGTAAATCCGCCCATAACAGCTGGTGTGATATTGTCTGGATGTGATTCATAACCAAGAGCTAGATTTAAAAGCTTTTGCTTATCTATTTTCATATCACAAATAGCATACGCTGATGCAATGGCACTTATAATAACAGCACTACTACTTCCAAGTCCTCGCGAGAGTGGAATTTCATTGATAAATTCAAATCTAAAATTTTGTTTTTTACTGCTTAAATTGTCATAAAAATCATTAAAAGTAGAGACAAACATATTGTTAGTTTTCAGTTTTGGATTATTTGCGCCTTCGCCTTTCAAAGAAACGCTATTAAATTTTGCAGGTTTTATAATTACTCTATTCTTGATATTTAATGCCAATCCTAATGTATCAAATCCTGGTCCTAGGTTTGCACTTGTTGCTGGTACGGTTACTTTCATCCCACTTCCTTCTCTAAATTTTTTCCCATAATGTTCCAGTTGCTGTATCCATTATGTTTATTTTCATACTACTTAATTCGTCCCTTATTTTATCACTTAAAGCAAAATTTTTCTCTTTTTTTGCTTCAGTTCGCTCTTCTATAAGTTTTTCTATCTTTTTTTTCTCATCTTCACTCATCCCAAATTGAAAATAACTATAAGCATCTTGATACCCTATTCCTAAAATATCACTTATAAAATCAAACAACTCAAAAATTTGGCTTTTGAGATTTTTATCTTTTGGATTACTATCAAGTTTATCGTTTGCAAAGTTCACAAATTCATCAATAGTGGCGAAAGCTTTTGATGTGTTTAAATCATCATTTAATGCCTTTAAAATACTTTCTTTGAAACTTAAAGGTTTTAAAGTGTCATTTTTAGCAATCTCATAAACTCTTTTTTTAAGCCTATACATCTTATCTAGTCTTTTTTTACTAGTTTCTAAATCCTCTGTATTAAAAGATAGGTCAGCCCTATAATAAGTAGTAAGCATATAAAATCGAATAACCTCTCCACTATAGACTTTGAGTGCATCTTTAATGAAAAAGCTATTTCCTAAAGATTTGCTCATCTTTTCACCATTTATATTCACAAAACCATTATGCATCCAATACTTTGACAACTCCTGTCCATAAGCCATTCTTGTTTGAGATGCTTCATTTTCATGATGTGGAAAAAGTAAATCGGCACCTCCTCCATGAATATCAATAGCATAAGGGAGTTCGTGATTTGCAAGATGTTTATCAATCATGGCACTACATTCACAATGCCATCCTGGTCTTCCTTCTCCAAAATGGGTATGATAACTTACGCCATCAGTATTAAACTTCCAAAGTGCAAAATCTTTTTGGTCCTTTTTTTGATTATTTATTTCTACCCTTGAAATTGATGCTTCATCGCTTATTCGATGTGAAATATTTCCGTATTGAGTATCAGATGTAGTTTCCAAGTAGATACCATCATTTAATTTATATGCTATACCATTTTTTAAAAGATTGTCTATAAGCTCTACCATAGCTTCAAGACTTTCGGTTGCTTTTGGTTCAATAGTTGATGGTAAAATATTTAAAGCTTCCATATCAGCTTTGTATGAATTTATATAATATTTTGTAACTTCTTCTAAAGATTTTCCTGTTTTACTCATTTTTTTAATAATTTTATCATCAATATCTGTAAAATTTTTCACAAAAATAACTTTATTGTCATTTGCTATTAAAACTCTATGCAAAAGGTCAAAAACAATAGCACTTCGTGCATGTCCTAAATGTGCATCATCATAAACAGTTGGTCCGCAAATATACATTTTTACAAGATTCGGCACCTGAGAAATAAAAGGAATTTTCTCTTTTTTTACACTGTCATAAATAAACATTTGAGCCATTATTTAAATAATGCCTCTAAACTTGAAACATCTTTTGTTTTCTCTTCTGGTTTATTTTCATCACTTGAAGCAGTAGTTGTTGTCCCACCCACTTCATTTACAACTATTTCAAAGTTGGTAAGCATTGAAGCTAGTCTAATATTCAATCCATCTCTTCCGATTGCTTTCCCTTTTTGATCTGAATTGATAGTGATGATAGCTTTACTTTTTTCCATTGGATTTGTACTTTTTTCTATCTTTACACTATTTACTATTGCTGGGCTCATAGCTCGACTTACAAATATTTCAGGGATTGGACTATAATCAATACAATCTATATTTTCGCCATTGAGCTGTTTGCTTACTGCATTTATTCGAACTCCTCGCACACCAACAATTGCACCAATTGGGTCAATATTTGATTCTGTTGTTGATATTGCGATTTTAGATCTAACCCCTGGGATTCTCGCACTTGATTCGATTATTATTCTTTTATCTTTGAGTTCCGGAACCTCGAGAGCCAATAAACTTTCTAAAAATTTAGGACTAGTTCTACTCACTTCTACAATAAGCCCATACTGTTTATCAACTTTTACACTTTTTACAACCGCCTTTAAAGAATCACCTACTTTAAAAGTTTCCCCTTTTATTCTATTTTTTCGTGGAAGAATCGCTCTTACTTCGCCTATTTCCATAAAAGTATTCTCATTTCTATCAACACTTGTAACAGAACTTGTTATTGTTTTTCCAAGTTTTGAGTTGTATTTTTTAAAAAGATTATCTTCAATATGTCTTTGGAGTCTATATTCAAGATTACTAAATAGTATCGTTGCCGCATTTCGTCCCATAGATTCAAATTCTAAATCATAATTCAAAAAATCTCCTATTTCTAAACCTTCATCAAGCTTTTTAGCTTCATCAATTGAAATATAATTTTCAATGTTAACATCAACTTCAACATCATCAACAATATTTTTTCCACCAAGCTTCATATCATCATTTGCTACAACTTCAATTTTTTGAAAAAGACTTAATTTCTTTTTATCTCTGTTAATACTTGCATCAAATACAAGATTACCGCCTATCATTTTTTCTGCTGTTTTAATAAGAGATTCTTTTAAAGCTTCTTCAATTTCTGCAACTTTGAGCCCTTTTTCGTAAGCAATACTATCTATAATATCTATAATTTTTTCCATATCTTTTTCCTTTTTTTAACAATGCAAAATATTTTTTTGGATTTTCCAATGCTGCTACATTTTTTTGATTGAGGATTATAACCAAAGAAAACTTAAAGGATATCTTAAAGAGCCGCTTGCAAATTCAAAGATTTTGAGTATGAATAGTAGCAATTATTAGATTTTTACTTTAAAAATTACTTTTTGCTCTATGCAAATGGTTATTTTTAAAGTAAAAAGATGATGATTGAAACTGTTTATAATCATTTGTTTGAATTTGCAAGT
>CAMCYD010000021.1 GCA_945883785.1 Helicobacter pylori PMSS1 | reverse complement strand
TGATTTTCAGGCTGTTTTATATACAATATATATTCAATAAATAGTTATATATTAAATATCTAGTTGGTAAAGGAGTATGATGACAAGACTGGAAAAAGAATCTAATGAAGTTTTAAATATTGCCATTTACTTACAATTAATGAGTTTTTTACTACCAAATACTAATTCAAAAGAAATACATGAAATAATCACTTCAACTCATAATTTTATTAAAGAATCATCTAAAGATGAACTTGTATTAAAATTGCCTGAGATGAAAAATATTTTAAATTTAATGACAGAAAACTTTACTAAAAAATTTCCTTTAAAAAAAAGTATTAATGAAGTTGCACATAACTGGAATGCATTTTTTAAAGATGGTAAAAATCCACTAAGTTCAGGAATAACTTATGGATGGCTAGAACAACAAATGGATATTACTGAACTTTATGATTATAACTACGTACCTTTTCATTATAAAGTTGGGCTTTACGCCCATGCAGGCTTTGGTGGGATAGAAGAAGATGTTTTATTAAAAGATGCATTTATAACCTTAATTAAAGCAAACAAATATTACGAATTTCTAAATGAATATGGTAAATACATAAAAAGTAAAAATCAAGAAATTGATAATGATATGTATATAAAAATAGCTGATTTGAAATTTGAAATTTGTTCGTATAGTAGATTAACAATAGTTTCATTTTATGCTTTCATCGAATGTTTTGTTAGCAGTATAGGATTTAGTTATCTTCAAAGAAATACAGATAATCTTTCAGATGAAGAAAAAATGACATTAAAAGGTTTAAAAAAAAATAATGGCAATATACCTTTAAAATATAAAATTGAAAAATATCAAAAAATCATTAGACAAGATAATAGAGCCAAAATTGTAGTATCCGATGCCAATCAACTAAAAGAACCTTTTATCTCGTTTTTTAATAAATATGAAGAGCTTAGAAATTCTGCAGTTCATTTTTCACCAATAAAAAAAGAACCTATTTGGTTAAAACCAGAAGAATGGGTTGAAAATGCAAATATGTTTTCTAAATTATCAATTCAAGTTGGACTTGAGTTTTGGCAAAGTTGCTATGAAGAATATGATAACCCAGATTATCTTGGTCGATTTAATTTTAACGATTTATATCAAATGGCAAAAGAAAAAATAGAATCTACTGATAATATTAAAGCAGAAATAAACAAGGTTATATATAACAAATCATTGGGCTGAACGCCCACTAGTTATGTATCCAGAAAGGAAAATAATGACTCAACTAAAAGGTACTGAAAAATTTGTAGCTGAAAGCTTACAATCTTATTTTTCAAAAACATCTAATAGTGTCTACTTTGAAGAAGGTGATGATCCACCAGATATTTATTTAAAAATTGATGATAAAAAAATTGCTGTAGAAATTACAGATATTGATCAAAATGTTTTAAAAAATAGAAAAACGATAGATTATGGATATTTGAATTTTATAGATAACATAGACAAAGAGTTTGGAGATCTCATAGGTGCTGATAAAAAAATATTATTATTTTTCCATCATGACTATGCCAAAGTTAGTACTATTAGTAAAAAATTTAAAAAGTATTTAAAATCTTTAATTGATGCAGATGAACTTAAAATTGACGATAGTATTGAAAATAATATCAATGATGTTAGTTTCAAGATATCAATACTGCCAATGCCGAAAAATGGGACAAGAAAAATCGTAGGCTCAGCAATGCCTTTTGGTGGTAAAGTCAAAAAGTCAAGAGATATAAATACTCTACTTGATACAATATCAGATTGTCATTTATCAGGTCAAACATTTAATATTATTAACGATAGAATTTCTGGTAAAAATATTAAATGTAAAAGTATTGAAAAGCCAATATGGTTAGCATTATTTGATAATTATTACAATAAATTTACATATTTTGATAATCAGGAACATCTTGAACATTATAAAAAATCATTTGAAAGTGTTGAAGACTTTGGAGTTTTTGAAAAAATACTAGTTATATTTGAAAATGGAGATGTTTTGGAGTTCAACACATAACAAAACCTTGGAGAGAAATAGTTTACCCTAGCGGATAAACTATTTCTCAAGTCAAACGTTATCTAATGGTATTGTAATAATGAATAAAAGGTATGCAACTATGCGAATGTATGAAATTAAACAAATAATTGCAAAAGGTATTGCTGGAAATATACCCTATGTTGGAAATGCAATTGCTGAATTAATTGGAGGTCTTGACAAAACTCGTGATGTTAAGATTCTAGAAAATGATATTTCTAAAATATTACAAATACTACAAGAAATTGCACCAGATGCAGTTAAATCAACGGAAATACTAATACATAAATATAAATATGATTTTAAAGATAAATTTATAAAAGACGTATTACATAAGAATGATAAAGAGGGTACACAAGTAAAAGAATTTTTAAATGAATGGTATGATAATAAAAGAGTAGAGTATAATAATTTATCCTCATTGTATAAAATGGAATTTTTAAATTATTACATGCCGTGTTTTAATTATTATAATCAAGAAAAAGATATAGACTTATCTTGGAAATTAATAGAAATTGCCGAAGTTGCATTAGAAAACTCAGAATTAACTGGTATTGGAGTAAACATATTGATTGGAGTATATTATGGAATTGGAGAATTATATTCCAATGTTGAAAATCATAATAAATCACTAAAATATAGATTATTATGCTTTGAGAATATGGTTTTACATAAATATACTAATATTAAAAATGCTTATATTGATAGTGAAAATAATACATATACTATTGAGGAAGTTTCTATTGAGTCTATAAAAATATCTTTATCCTGCTCATTTCATAATATTGGTAATCATGAACAGTCCATACTTATTTTAAATGATATTATAGAAAAAGATAATAATAATATTCAAGCATACTATGTTAAAGGGTTATTTTATTTAAAAAATTATCAAATAGAGGAAGCGAAAAAATGTTATTTAAAAATAATACTTATCGATCAAGAAAATCCAAATAATAAATTCAAAAATATAATTACTAATTCAAAAAATCAATTAGTTTATATTGATACTATACCAGAAGATAAATTAGTACCCTTTATTAATAGTCTTCATATTGATATGACTATTTAAGTACATGGATAACAAAACACAGGAAGAAGAACAAGTGTACCTGCGGCAGTTTCGAGCTATTAAGTGTCGAATTGATAAAATTGAAGGATCGAAGTGTCAAGTTGTTCTACTCACTTGTCCTTCAGTTCAGTCGTTATCTGATAGGAGAAATATATAATGAGCATAGATTTTAATAGTTTAAATACTATATATAAAACATTTTTTATAAATCGTAATTATGAATTTACAAAAGAAAAAGTTGATGTTATGGATAGTATTATAATAAACTATGATAAATTAACCAATATTCAATTATCTTTAAAAATTGCATTTATTTTTAGTTATTATTTCAACATAGATATGATTAGACATATAATATCAAAATGTAATGAACCAATAAGAGCATTTGTATTATATAAACTTGGAAGAGATAATCTTAGTTTTGACAATGAATCACTTAGTTTTAAATATCAAAAGACACCTTTATTTGAATATTTAATAACTGTACCAACTGCCTTACTAGGATTTTATTATATCTTTAAATTTGTTATTATATCTATAATAAATTATAATAATTTAATAGAAATTTTTACAATTTCTAACTTAATAAATCCAATAATAGGATTATTATTAGCAATACCATTTTTTTCAATACTTAACTCTAAAATGTATGCAAGAATGTTTTTAAAACTCTCATTCAATAAGACAGATAACAAAACATCGGAAGAAGAACGAGTGACCCCTGCAAGCATTTAAGCCTAAATTAGCTTTAATATTGTGGTTATAAAAAGAAGTCAACAAACATATTGAGGGTTCATCGTCCTTCAATTTAGTCGTTATACTCATAAAAGGATAAATAAATGCATGAAGAAGAATTGAAAATTCTATCAGAACATTCACTTGTTCAAACTAAAACTGAATGGAAGCAAAAAAAGGTCAAGATACTGATACATATTAGTATGATGAAGTAGATGCACAAGGAACCATCATTGCAAAGTATGTTGTAAAAGATAGTACTAGTATGTATCCACCTTTTGGAAGAAATATAACATTTGAAAAAGAAGTAGTATAACAAGGAACAGAGAAATAAATGAACGAACTCCAAAACCCTATGACTGGATTTAAACTGTTAGAGCAGGCGTTTTCACAAGGATTCAGAATGCGTCAGGTATCTGGAAGTGAAGATATTTACATCGAAATTGACCAAGGATTGATCGGTCTGAGATATACTTATGCACGTCTTAAAGGATTGAAAGTCCAACAACTCGTAGTTCTTGATCAAGTTCAGCCTTTGAATGGTCTTCCTTGTTTTAGTTTATTCTATGGAACATTAGAAGAGCTAAGAGGAAAGGGACTCACGCCACCTTTTATTGAAAATGTTCTTAAACAGTTTAAAAAAGATCTTCATACTAATTATGGAAATAACTATTACATTGAATCATTGATTGAAACTGATAATGAAGCCTCACTCGCTATTGCAAGAAAGCTCTTTAGAGAACCAAGTCATGATGGAGTAGATGAGGAATCTGGGATAACAACAAGAATTTGGCAATCCAAAGAGACTCGATAAAATGAGAGAGTATAACAAATCAGAGGAGCTAATAAATACGAAGGGATATAATGAATCTTGAAATTAATAGTACTAATTTAACTACAATTAAAAAAAGCTTTGAAAATATAGCTGAACAAATTTTAAATTATTATGTTTTAGATATTAATGAAAAAAAATATCGTATAACTAATATTGAATTTTATTATTATAATGAAAATATACATCCAGATATTAATTCTCATTCATCAAAATACAAAAGAGCAAAAGAAAGACAATGTTTAAATGCAAAATGGTATTTACATAAAGTTAGTATCAATAAAAAATCTAATTATAAAGGTATTGATTATACTTTTGGTGATGGAAAAAATTATGGTGGAATTTTAATTAAAGAAGCTGTATCACTAAATAAAGATAAAACAATATTTCCTCAATCAAAATTTATTGATGAATTAATAGATATATTAAATCCTAAAACTAAGGAAGAATTTCTAAAAATGATTGAGCAAGATAATAAAATTAAATTTGAATACAAAGAAAATATTCCTAAGTATAATATATTGAATTGGACTAGAAAAGGTTTAACAAAAAAAGATGAATTTTCAAATATGGGATATGCTTTTAAAGTCGAAGATTTATAACAAAACCTTGGAAGAAAAACAAGGGTGTACTTGCGATAGTTTAAAGCTTTATTTGTGAACTAAGAAAAAAGTAGATTTGAACTATCAAGTGGAAAACACCCTTGTTTTCAAGTCCAACGTTATATTAAAAGGATTAAGTGAATGAAAAAAACATGGAATTGGTTAAAAGGATTTTTTCTCAATTATTTTTGGTTGGGAGTCGTATTAATACTAATGGCAATAATACTTGATTTAAAATTGGTGAAAATTTTGATTGAATTTTGACCCACTTTTTTGATTAAAAATGACCCACCTGCAGATTAAAATTCTACCATTATTTTTCTAGTTTTTTCCCTTCATTTTCACCTCCATTTTTTAATTTATTTTTAGTTTTTTCCATCAAATCTTTCATTCTATAGCTTGGTCCATTGATAAGAAATGGATAAGAGTGATGCAGCAATCTATCTAAGATAGCAGTAGCTATGACATCATCGTTAAATATTTGTCCCCATTCTTGAAATACTTTATTTGAAGTGATGATAGTTGAAGCTTTTTCATACCTTTTTGAAATAAGTCTAAAAAAGAGTGATGCTACTTCCCTTGAAAGCTCTAAATATCCAATCTCATCAATGATTAACAGCTCTATCCTACTCATCATTTCAAGGTAATCTGTTATAGTATTGGATCTATTTGCAGCTATAAGTTCATTTGTGAGTTCTTCAGCACTTATAAATTTCACTCTTCTTCTTTGTTTCGTGGCTTCTAATCCAAGAGCAATTGAAAGGTGTGTTTTACCAACACCTGGCGCTCCGACTAGTAGAATATTTTTTGCACCATCTAAAAAGCTTAAAGTTGCTAGTTCTCTTATTAGTTTTTCATCAATTTGCGGTTGAAATGGAAAGTCAAACTCATCAAGAGTTGCTAAGTATTTAAATCCTGCTTTTTTAATTCTAGCATTTACACTTCTATCTACCCTATCAACAATCTGTTGTTGTAAAAGCTTGTAGAGATAATCCTGATAAGACAACTTTGCTTTAGCAGCATCAAGTGCTTGTGATTCATAATTTTCACTTACAGATGAAAGTGATAAAAGCTTACAGTAGCTCTCTATGTTTGCTTTAAGTGAGCCATTCTCCATGGCAACTGGTCCTGAATTTCTTAAGTTTGTAGTTTGCTTCATAATTTGTAATCTCCTAAATCTCTTGTGATATTGCCAGTTGGCAGTGTTATATTGAATAGATTCAACTGTTCAACTTTTGGTTTGGTTTGATGGGATATATACCCTTTGATAATTGAATAGCTATAAACATTTAAACTTATAGATTCCTCCATAGCCATAATGCAATCACCATCATCGTAGTATTCAAACAAGTTTGCTATTTTAAAAAGATGATGAGCTGGATGGATTCTTTTTTGTACTTTAATATTTTCAATAAACTTGTGGATATTTGTGTAGTTACCAAATCTTTTAAGGAGTCTATTGATTGAAAGTGCTAGTGAATCAAACTGATTTTCTTTTCTATATCCGTTAAAGTGTTCTTTGTTTACAATCACTTCCCCTTTTTGTAAACTAAGAGTATGTGATGCAATAAGGCTATTTTTACTTGAATAGATTTGTAATGTTGTTCCATAGAGTACTTTTAACCATATCTCTTTAGAAGCAAAGTAGTGGGGAACTGAATATTTATTCCCTTTATAAGATACTAAACATTCACTAGTAACCTTTCTAAACTCCTCTTTAAATCCAACATATCGTTTGAGTTCACCTGTTACCCAGTTTATTGGAAGTGGCAGTAAGGCACTTTGTTCCTCTTTTTCAAACAACATTTTAGTGATTTGTTTTGTTGTACCATGAATTTCAAGATTATGCTCATCTTGAAACTTTTTAAGTCGTTCCCTTAAATCCTCAAAGCTACTAAACTCATTCCCTGCAATAAAATGTGTTTCAAGATAACTAAAGACTGATTCAACTTTCCCTTTACTCCATGGGTGTCCTGGGATACTTCTAGTTGGTTTAATACCATAAAAACCACACAATGCTAAAAATCTAGGATTCCACACTAAATTCTCTTTGGAAGCATTTGTTACAAATACAGTGGCATTATCAACTTGAATCCTTTCACATACTCCACCAAAGAACTGAAAGCTTTCCTCTAGTGCTGTATAGACATCACTCCCTGTTACACAAAGACTCACATCATAAAATTTATATCTACTAAATCCTAATATGGTTTGATGTACATTTATTTTTACACAATTCCCACCTATTTGTACACTATAAGGAGACCAATCATATTGCATCTGTTCACCCGCAAGAGTCTCATACCTCATAAATGCGTTTGGTGAACTTTTACTTACATCATCTTGTATTGGTTTTAGGAAACCTTTAATATAGGCATACAATGCATACTGGCTCCCACTATACCCTTTATATTTGATATCTTTGAGTATCCTACTTGCTTTTAGATTTTTCTTTAAAAATGACTCTTTAATAAAATCAACAAATGGGATAACTGCTTCATTTATTTTTTTCTCACCTCTATTGTATTGTGGCTCAGTATCACTTGAAAGTGCTTTTTTTACTGTATTTCTACTGATACCTAACAGTCTTGCTAATTCTCTCGTTCCAATATTTGGATTTTTCTTCTTTAAATTTCTAATTGTTCCCCAATCATCCACTGTTATCATCCCTCTCTTTCCCTTCTGTTTTTATTTCACACAAGGGTATGTTTTTTTAGTTGAGAGGTGGGTCAAAAGTTTTCAAAAAAGTGGGTCAATTTTCAATCAAAAAATTCAATTGGCAAATAAAACACTTATCGAAAATATTGCCATTTCGCTTATAGAAACTTTAGGTATATCTATTATGATTGCATCAATTTTTACATTTGCTGCAAGTACTTCTGAGTTTACAAGCAAATTGACTTCGTTATTAAGAGATATAGTCATTGATAGAAATTTTTTAGGAAATATTGATGGTGAAAGTAAAAAAGATCCCCTAAGGGCTTTAATAAAACCATCAAAAGCTGAATTACAGTCTTATTCAGATATTGGAAGATACTATGATATGTATATAAAACATACAATGAATATTACAAATAAAAGTGTTCGAAGTGATTATTCTGTAACTGCAAAAATATTCAAAGAAGAAGAAAAAGTTTAATATCATACAGACTTCATCCAACAATTGATGGCTATACAGATATGAATATTATGCTGGACAAGTCAGAAACTGGGTCTAGTATTAATTGGATTAGAATTACCGCCCCTTCTGGTAAACGAATATTTAATGAAGTCCCTGATACTGAAAAAATCGATTATATTGGTAAAAAAGCAGATACACTAAAAATTCCATTAAAAGAATTGGGAAAAGGTTACAACCATTTAAAAGTAGAATTTGAAGTCACAGAAATAGGTCTTGACCATTGGATCCATTTAACATTTTATGCAATGGAGCCAACGGATGGATTTCGGTACAATATTGAATGTCGGGATGGTCTAATTGTCAAAGATTATGTTACTTTCATATATGGATCAAAATTTTATGTCGATAAATTAAATGACAATAAACAAATATTATTTTCCTGTGACGAATGGATAAATGAGGGAACAGGTCTAGCTGCTGTTATTTCTGATGAACAAACATAACAAATCAGTGGAGCCAATAAATTACCCTGCGGATAATTTATTGGCTCATTTTAAACGTTATATTAAAGATTGGATTGGAATTCTAGTTTTTAATAAGCCAATTTATGAATTTTATGCGAAATTCTTACCTCAAAAACCCAAAAATTAACTATATTTTTATGTCAAATTGATATATTCTCTTATAAAATCAGTCAAATTGCCTGTTTTTTTGCATAAATCTATTGAATTTGTTATTATTCTTGAAATATTTAAAAAAACAAGGGGTAACAAATGAACAATCCAAAAGTGATAATAGAACTTGAAACAACTCTCAATGCAGATGAAAAAATCTTAGTTGAAAAGTTTTTAAATTATGTCATTGATGTTGGTAATGTAGAAATTCATGATGGAGCTACTTATGAGAGTAGTAGTACTTTTGCAGATGTGCTTTATGAAAAAATGAAAAAGATAGAACACGATGATATGGTTGGAAACTATAGAGATTAATTGTGTTGGTTGCATACATCATTTCAACATTAGATGAGCAGAGTATCAAAGAGCTGCTCATTGATAGAAATCCAAAAAATCTCAATACTAAATTTGTTGATTTATCTTCTATGGTGTTGGCGCTTGGGGTAGTCTATTTTTTTCGTGATTTAGATTTTCTTTGGTGTGTAGTTCTTGGTGTTGTCTTATTTATCGGTATCAATAGATTTTTCCTATTTTGGTACAGGGCTTATGTGGAGGTTGTGATACTTTTTAATCTTGATCTATTACAACTAAGTGATGAACTCAAAAGTAAAATCAAAATTCAATACGAAGGAGAAATTAGATGAACGATTTAGATTCTAAGTCAAAAAAAGAGATAAATAAATTGATACTTATATCTATCATTGCTTTTGCAACTTTGATATTTTGTGCATACAAGTTTGAAGCATATATTGAGATGGCAATCACATTTATTTTTGGTGTGGTGTTAATTTTATATGCAACAAATAAAAAAGTTCAAGATTTACTCCACAGTTGCAAATGGTTATAAGGAGGAAGAGATGAGAGAGATTACATTGTATATTTTGATGTTGAATATTATCGTAAGTATGATGATTACTACTTATGGTATCTATCTATTTTACAGATATCCAATTTGTGAAATAGATGATAAAGAACTCTATCAAAAAAATGTACAAGCTACAGAACCATTTTTAAATTGGGTAAACAAAAAGTACATATATATTTTTTATTTTTTGATGGTTGCTGTGTTGGTTGATACAATTTTTATTTATGAAGGATGAGTTATGAGTGAGTTTATAAATTATGGTTTAGCGATAATATTTTTTGTGTTAGTGTTGTTTGTTTTTGTGCTCATGGTATTAGAAACAAAAGAGAAAAGAAGTTATGGTTTATTGGTTGTGTCAATATTGTTGTTTGTATTTACGATTTATATCGATCCTATGATGAGACACAATGATGCAAATAAAAATATAGATTTATTTAAACACCAAAAAAATATAGAGTGTTCTAGCACATGGGAAAAATATTTGGTTAGCCAAAAAGATTGGAAGTTGGAAGGTTTTTACTTTATCAAAAATGATGGTGGCTTGACCATCAGAGCTGATAAATGTAAGGAGAAATGAGATGAGTGATTATGAAAGATTAGGTCATTATGGATTTTTATTACGAACTGCAATGATACTATCATCAATGATGTTTTTTTTGGCAATTTTTATTTTAATGACAGGGTATTTACAAGGTGCTAAACAAGATGAATTCACTTTGTATGGTAGTATCCTTTTTATTATACTTGGATTTGCTGGTGTCTATCTGTTTTATAAAGTTTATGGATACCACCAAGAGACTGTAAATGAAAATATCAAGGAGGAGAAATAAGAATGGAAACAAGTCACATACTTGGATTATGGATTATAGTATTGATAGCATGGCTAGTGTTTAGTATATTCAAAACAGAACATAAGGAAATGTCACATAAACCTACCATAGAAGAAAATATATATGATGTGGAGCTTTACTTTGAAAATGGTGATTTATTTAAACAATATTCAAATGTTTATGTTACCCATTGGGATAATAATATCTATATATTTAAAAATGAGAGCCTAAATGAGTTGGTGCATAAAGGTGAAAATATCACTTTAATACGAAGAAAAATAGCATAAAAAACGAGGAAATCACAAAATGTGTAACAATTGAGAGTAATTTATTGGCTCCACTGATTTGTTATGTGTTTAATAATCAGCATTTTCAATCATGTCTCTATAGCTTTGTTCAGTATCAATAAACCATTGAAAGTCTTCAATATTCTCAAGATATGGAGATACTTTATTAAAAAAATCACTTGAAAATGACAACGACAATCCACTTCCTGCATATTTCCATGCAAACTCAGAAGATTCAAATTCAAGCCAATTATCTATCTTATCAAATTGTTCACATATCTCTTCATACTTAATCTCATCCGTAGGTACAAAATTAAAGTGTGGACTATCTTTAAATTTTGACAGGTTTGCAGGTATCATACCAGCATTGTCAAGTTGAAAATAAAATGGTTCACCATTTTTACTAAACATTCCATGAGAAAATGTATTACGATATTTTTCTTTTATGATATTTATTTCATCATAAAATAATTTATTTTTTTGCACATTTAATGGAAAAATGATTTTAAATTTTTCAGAAAAATCTTTCTTGTAAAAATCATAAATATTGAGTGATCTATCTGTATTAAAAAATAAACAATAAGCTAAAAAATGTTCAAAACGACTAAAGTAAGCTTCAATCATAGAAAAAGTATTATAAAATCCAGTATTGTTTTTTGTCATCGTGCTATTTAAAAATATTGATATATCATCAATGTCTAAATCAGGTTCTTTTTTATTATAGATTTTATTTGCCTCTTCCTTAAAATGGTAATACATATTTGACAATTGATTAAAATGATTTGAAATTGTTAAATTACCACTTTTCATTTGTTCTTTTGCATAATCCTGTAATATTTTTTTCTCAATATAATTCACAGCTTTATTGATTTTTTTTATGATGTTTTCATAATCATCTTTATTTTCAAGATAAAGCCTTAATCCAAATTTTTCTAAAGCAATTGCACATTTTTTATTATCGTATAAAAAATATAAAATCCAATGCATTTTATCGTGTCTATATCCTAATTTATATTGCATTACTTTATTTAATAAAAAAAATATAAGCTGTGGTATAGGAAGAGATTCCCTTTCTACTTTGACCCTAGTTTCATTTTGATAGATATCTGATTCACCACTAAATGAAAAACCATTTAGAAGATTTTGCAAAATATTAATATGTGTTTCTGATATTGTCATTTTATTCCTTCACATAATTTTGGTATTAGTTTTATTTGACAATCCATTAATATTCACCATTACACAATCCGTAATGTTCCTTATGAAATGTTTCCATTGAAGAGGCTACATATTGTGATAAAATCAAAATAACGTCACTTGCGTATGGTATATAATCTTCATCAAGATTGCTTAAAATATTTTCTAACTCAGATAAATTCACAAGCTATTTTTCCTTCATATCCATCAAATGAAACACAGTTCTTCACTTTTTTCATCATATCTATAGTTCACAATTTCACCTGTAATTATGAGTTCAATTGCCTGCTCAATAATTTCCAAAGATGCTATAAACCATTCTCTTGGTGTATATCGTTTTCCATCATCACCGTAAATATCAATATTTAGACAAACTCTTCCAAAAAATTTATGGATAAGCTGTTCAAATTTTTGAGTATTCATATTGTAAGTTTCATACACACTTACAATCCGTACAGGTGCTTGTAAGTATGTTGGTTCGTGACAAGAATTTTTGATTCGCTCTTTAACAGGTATTGTAGAGTACCCAATTTTATAAAGGTTCTTGATAGATGCTATTTTTTCGTCCGTGCTCAAAGACTCTAAAATATAGATATACCCACTTTTTTCATCTTTTTCACCCACCTCATACAATCCCTCAAGATTAGTTTCATCATATTCACTTACTCTTTTACCGTGTTTATAAAGTTCAGCAGAAAGTGAACGAAGCAGCATATCTGACTCTGTACCATTTTCAAAGATGAGTTTCAATCTTGCATTAGTTTTACCACTTGCTTTTATTTGCTCACCTACATCAGCTACATAAAGCAATACACCTTTTAAGATAAAGTAATAGCCTTTTTTGATTTGTTGCTCATTTTGAAACTTGACAACTTTTCTCATTCCGCCTCTTAACTCTTCTTGCACCTTTACAAAAAGATGCTCATATTTATCAAACTCTTTACAAGGTTTTCTTGTAGCCACATACTCAGGCATCGTGGTTTCTTTTTGTTTTGGAATATGTTTTAAAGTAAAAATATCTTCACTATCATCATTTCCAAGTAATCCAAAAGCATCATCATTTAAAATATCATCAATAGAGTTTATCTCCACCTCTTGTAAGATATTAAATCTATCATAAGGCTTTAAAGCTTCTATCTTTTCAGGATTTTGACGAATCCCTTCCAGTCTCGCATGTAAAGTTCGCTCACTCATATTTATCGATTTTTTAGGTTCACTACCATTCTTTTCTATAAAAAGATTGATCTCTTCAAAACTTACTACCAATCTATCATCAGTATTGAGAGCTTTTGTTCGTGCTTTTGGTTCATTTAAAAGCCCAAGAGGATCACCCTCTAAAATCTCATCAAGTGAAAACTCTATTAGTTTATCCATTTGCTTTTTCTCGTCTGAGTTTATTTAGATAAATAAGTGCTTCTGCCATTCTCTTTTCTGTAAAATCTCTACTGTTTATATCTGGCATTCTCCCGTGCTCACTTTTGAAAGCAGGAATTTTCTTGTATAAAATCACGGCTTCATCAGATGTCATCTCTATTCTTGTAGCTTCGATGCTCTCTTGTATAAGCTTGAGAGTTTGTGTTGTCACAGATTTTGACAAAATCTCAAAAGCTCTTTGAAATGGATTTATTTGATCTATCAAATCAATATGAAGTTCATCAATATTGACAAATTTATCTGCCATTTTGATAAACTTTTTATCGCCGTTTTCTATAATATGCCCATTTTTAACTACACTATCCACCACTACATGTTGTCGTAATTCTTCTACTTCAATATCATTCAAATCAGGGTATTTTACTTTGATTATTTTAGGTATTAGTACTCTATTTATCACCTCGGCATCAAGATTCCCTGGGATTGCTTTTATCATCACTTCATCTTGCAATATTGCAGCTTTTAGATCATTAAGGTCTGATTCGATGATATCTTCCACTCTTTTACTCGTAGGTATTTTAAAACCTCTAATTTTAAGTTCACCCTTTTGGTTTGGTTCTATGTCATTTTCAAATCGTGGTTTGAACTTAAAGTTTGGTGCTAAAACTTGCTCCATCAAAAGCGATGCTGTAATAGCTTTAAGCATATTATTGACACTTAGTTTTACTTCCAAATCCTCTGCATCTGGTTGGGCTATAAGGTTTGTAAATTGTGCATGAGTTTTATTGTCACTATCTCTTGTAGCTCGTCCTATGATTTGGATAATTTCTGTGAGTGAACTTCTATATCCAACGGTCAAAGCATGTTCACAATAAGGCCAGTCGAATCCCTCTTTTGCCATTCCAAGTGCGATAATCAAGTCCATATCATCAACACTCGTGATATTTCGCAAATATGTTACTACTTTTTCTCTTGTTTTTTGGTCATCATTTACCAAATCCGCCACTTTTAAAAGTTTGCCATCACTTGCTCGTTTTACAATGATAATCCCATCTTCTGTAGTCTGTAAAACTGTTCCTATTATATCAAGTATAGTATCTACCTCTTTGTGTTTATCTTTTGTAGATTCACCAGAGTTTACATTTGGTATGTGCAAAATCGTTTTTTTGTTCGTGTCAAGTATTTCCGCAATGGCACTTGTGTATCTCCCTTGATAAAAATGATAGCCGATACCTAAAGATTTGAGATGTTCATATCCATTTAACTGTTCATAGTAATTATAAGTGACTTTTGAAAACTTCGCTTCATCTTCTGGCAAAAGTACAGGTACACTATCGCCTCTAAAATATGAGCCTGTCATAGCTACTATATGAGCTGTTGAATTTGGGATCACACTTCTTAAAAGTTCACCAAGTTGATTTTCACCATCAGCAGATACATGATGAAATTCATCAATTGCAAGTAAAGTGTTATTAAATTTAGCATCATCAAGCTCTTTAAATGCAAACCGAAGTGTTGCATGGGTACAAATAAGAATCCTTTCATCACTTTCCATAAATTTTTTAAAAGCGTCCACCTTACTTTTTTCTCCACCTGCGGTACAAAGGTTATAAAGTGGATTTGGTTCCCATGATGCAAAGAAACCATCTTTTTTCAAATCAGTCGTGCCAAATGACCCACCGATTGACCGCTCAGGAACTGCTACTATCACTTTTGAGATGTTTTGATGATAGAGTTTATCAAGTGCTATAAACATCAATGCTCGTGACTTTCCAGAAGCTGGCGGAGCTTTGAGGAGTAAATATTGTTCATTTCTTGCTTCGTATGCTTTAGCTTGCATATCTCTCATACCAAAACTATTTGTTTTTTTACTCTCACCTGTTTGTGCATAATTTACTTCTATTATGTTTGTCATCTTTTCCCTCTTTAGTTTAAAAATCTATTCTAACTTGAACTATAAAATTCCTTAGTTCAATTTGGAGCCTTAACTTGAACTATAAAATTCCTTAGTTCAATTTGGAGCCTTAACTTTGATTATAAGCATCTAAATATCTTGTAAAAGCATAAAATTTATTTCGTTCATACCCTGTAGTTTCTTTTAAAATACCTTTTTCTTCAAAATCTTTTATAAGGGAACTTACTGTTGCCTTAGCAAGATTTAGTTCACGACCGACATCAGTCATATTAACAATAGGTTTTTGATATAACATTTCCACTAACCTACTAGCATTATGAGCTTTTTTACCAAATCCTACGATAATAGTATCCATCTCTTGTTTTATAAGTAAAATAGTTTCAAATGTTTTTACTCCGCTTTTAGCTGTAACAATAACAGCTTCAAGAAAAAACTTTATCCAATGAATCAAATCATTATCTGTTCGAACTCTTGTGAGAGCTTCATAATAAGCTGATTTATGTTTTTCTATAAAATCAGAGAGATACAATGATGGTTTTTTAAGAAGACCATTACTTACCAGATAGAGTGTGATGAGTAGTCTTCCAATACGACCATTTCCATCTAAAAATGGATGAATTGTTTCAAATTGATAGTGAGCGATAGCTATTTTTATAAGATGGGGTACAAATATCTCTTCATTGTGTAAAAATTTCTCTAAATCACTCATTAGTTCAGCTACAACATTGTGATGAGGAGGTATAAAATAAGCTGTAGCCAAACTAGCTCCACCAATCCAATTTTGAGATTTTCTAAATTCACCTGGTTGTTTTGCTTCACCTCTTACACTATTTAAAAGTATTTCATGAACACTTTTGATTAAACGATTTGAAATAGGCATAGATTCCAGCTCTTTGATTGCACTATTCATAGCATCGATATAATTTCGTACCTCTTGCCAATCATCTCTTTTTTCTGGGTCTATCTGATTTTTTGCGATAAGCACTTCATCCATCTCAGTTTTTGTACCCTCTATCTTACTTGAAGTGTTCGCTTCTTTTGTGATATGCATCTGTATAAACATATCTACATTTGGTACTATCATCGTAAAAGCATTTAGTTCACCAAGTGCTCTAGTGGCATCTTCAAGCATTGTATTTATTTGTGGGTCATCCCATGTAAATGTATGATTGATAAATTCTGGTAAAAAACTTTTGTATTGATATTCTTGTCTAAGTGTACCTGCTTTAAAATCTTTTATGTTCATATGTTAGTTCCTCTTACTCGCTGATTCTCTTTTAGTTGCATCAATTACAACAATATCTGGCAGTTTATTATCTATAGTTTCATTTTGTCTTTTATGCTCATAAATTTTTTCAATTTTGGCACTATCTTTATCGTATAGTTGAATGATTACAAATTTACTTTGATTTGTCTTTTCAGCTTTATTGTAGATTGCAAGTTGAGATTTATACCCATGTAAAAGCTTTGTATTCGTTGATAGTTTCATTTCAATATTTATCTTCTCATTGAAACCTTGACTAATTTTAAAATCAATTGGTCCATTACCAGAATTTATTTCTGGGTTAATATCCAAATTATTTGCTTCACAATATGAGTGAGCAATTGCAAAAAATAGCATTTGTGCGAAACTCTCTTGCTTGTGTGTGCCATCATAGTTATGAAAAAATTTCCACATACCATTGTTTTCAATCAAATCTTGATATTTATCGCAAATTATATTAACTATCTCAATCGGTTTTGTTGTAGTCCTTAAAGTTAATGGGAAATTCTGAACAGTATCGTATGCAATCTCTTTCCAAATAAAATCACCATTAGGGTCATTATCAAAATCGTAGTTTTTCCCTTTGTCTTTGTAAGTTTTTATTGCTTCTTCAATTATTGACGGATTATTTACAATTAAGTTTTTAAAATTTCTTTTTATAAATGTTCTTGTTTGTTTATCAAAAATTTGTCCAATAACATCATTAACTCTATCTCGTAGTGAACTATTATGAACACATACACGGTCAATATCATCAACATCAAAAGCAACTGGTAAATCTGTCAAAACACTTGTAGGACAAAAAATAATCGGCTCATTATTCGGATTGAAAGGTAAATTATAAGAAGTCATTCCATATGGGAATTGTTTCGTTTTTAGTTTTAACTCTAGTGAAACTCTTTGTGTAAAAATCAAAAAATCTTCTTGCAAAATCCAGACTGTCATATCACTGATTCTATCTGCACCTACTCCTTCTTCCAAAAGTCCAATCAGTTGAAAAATTTCAGGGTCTTTTATACCCGCTTTGACAAGCTGACGTGCTGTCTGAGTTAATTGAGAAGCAAATTTTTTGCCGATACCAGAGCCATTTTTACCAGTTTTTGAATAACCCAATCCAATATGACCGAGTTCATGAAACTGAAAATTTTTTTCAGCTTCTCTATAAAATCTATCATTGCCATCTGAATGTTCTAAAATAGTTATAATATTTGAAAAATATCGCTTATATTTATCGTATGAATGTTTAAACTCATCAATTTGTATCTTCTCAAATTCATAAGGCAACATATAATAAAGAGCATCCCTATTTACAAAACCATTAAAAACATCATATTTTTTAAAACTTGTTGATTTGATACCAAAATACTCGCTATAAAGTTTATCTTCCATTATTATTCCATTTTTATAAAATTAAGAAAATTCATAAACTCAACAATGCACTTACTGCTGAAACAATCGAACTAATTTCTGCACCCTTTGTTAAAACAATACCTAAAGACTTTTTAAATGATTTTTCATCATTTTTATTATTTTGCAAATCCTGAATAATTATCTCTTTATCTTGAATATTTGAGCTATTAATAGCTTGTATGAGTTCATTAAATTTATTATCAAATTCTGAAACTATAGTATTGTTATTCCCAGCGATAATGTTTCCGTGATTATCTCCACCGACATTTACACTATGATGATAATTTATCTCTGTTTTCTCTATTTTGTGATACTCTTTTTTATCATTGTTTTCTAAAAAACTTCTGCCTTTAAAAGTCAAAGTATTGAAAATGTAAAATCCACCTAAAGCCCACCATCCTTTTTCAAATAAACCATCGTTTTCAATCTCATTAATTATGGCTTTAAACTCTTGGAAATCAAGTCCAAAAGTTTTTGGATATATGTTTTCAGATTTTGAATTTGCTATTTCTCTTACTAGCATATTGTACTTATCACTTGTGTTCATCTCTTACCTTTATGTTAAATTTTATTAATAATACCAAAACAATTAATTTTTATTGAAAAATATGTCATTTTGTAATATTTATCTTTCATAGGCTGATTCCACTTCAAAACTATGTTCGCAATCATTAAACTTGTATTGTTTCCTTACAAAATGTATTGCTTTATTATTTTTTCTTCTTTTGTCGGGATAACCTTTTTTAGTCATATATTTCCAGCCAATGACACTATCGCTAGAATCAACTAAGCTTGTATTCTTTGACAAACATTTTTTACACTTTTTCTCTTCTTGAGCTTGAAAATATGCAGATACTATTAAAACAATTATTATCGATATACCAAAATAAATTATCGAAGGATTTTCTTTGAGATATGTGATTAAAAAGGAAAATCCAAATAAAGTTATTATCCCAAGAATCAAAAATATCTTTACTTCGATTACAGATATACCTTTTCTCATTCAATAATGTCCATACATTGATTTTTTTAAATTACATTTTAAATTCTTTGGATGAGTATGATTAAGTATATAAGCAGGTTCTAAATTCTCATAAATTTCAATACAAGACCAAATATCATGATTGACTTCATTAGGATAAATCAAATTTTCAAAATATCTAACAATAATTGAATCAATACAAGAAATCAAATCCTCTTCTAAAATTAAATTTATAGGTACTTTACATTTAAATAGTGTAGATTTTAGTTTTTTTTCTAAATATTCAGGATAATCTCTAGGATTAGTGCTTAAGTGCTGTGAAAAAATTAAATTATATTCACTACCATATACTAAATAATGGTTAGCACTTTCATTTTCAATAAGATGTTTATCGTCTAAACAAAAATATATTTTATTTTTTCGTAACTTTAAACCACTTTCTTTAAATACATCATTTTTAATTTTTTCACAAACACTATTAAATTTATCATCAGTGAGTTCTGGAAAATCTTTTTCATTAAAAATATCTCTTATAAACTTATTTTGTCTTGTTGTATCCATAAGTAATAAACCATTATTATAATACGATTCAATATTATTAGTTGCTGTTGCATGGTAAAACACTATAAACTTATACTCATTCAATATAAATCTTTGTAATTCTTTTATTATTTCTTCATTAATAAATTTTTTTATATCATAGAAATCTAAACATTCGTTTGACTCTTTAAATGCATCTATCAAAGGTTGTATATTATATTTATCAACAATACTATTAAGATTTGGCATCCAACTAGAATAATCTTTAAAATCTAATACTTTGCTCATTTCTTCCCCTCCCTACTCGTCATCTCTTCATACATTTTAAAGAGGTATTCAAGTCTTTCTTCATCGGTTTCAAATGGTTTTGTTCGGTAGCATTGTTCTATGGCTCTATCTAAAATATGGTGGGCTTTTCGCAAACCCTCTGGCATTTTGTCTGGGTCGTAGAGCTGGGCTAGTGTTTTTTGGCTGTGTTTTTCTCGCTCATCCAAGATGCAAAATACAAGCTCGGTGATCTCTTCTTTTTGTTTTTGTGAGATGTTTGGGAATGGGAAGGTGTTATAAATTACATCTTTTGAATATCTATAATCCGTTTTAAGTCTTCCGCCAACTGCTCTCATCCAACTCATGTGCATTTTGGAACTAATAATGCCCATCAACCAATATTCAGCATCATAAACTGCTTGAGCAGAATCTGATATAACTTCTTGGTTATGTAAAATTCCGCAAGGAATATATGGTCTTCTTTCTGATGAAACTCTAGGAACTATAATCGCTATATTTTCATATTCATTTAGGTCTCTAAATTGATGGGAACGATTTGAAAGTTTTCTCGCTCCTAGATCTTTGCTATTAAGTCGATGCTCTTTTGTTTTTTCAATTCTTTGTTGTATAAATGAAATTTGCAATGCTTCATCTAAATATTCGTTTTTTATCCATAAACAAAATCTTTCAGCTCCATTGATAAACTCATACGAACCTAGTAATTTTCTAATAAACTTCTTAGCATGTGGAAATTCACTGATTAAATTATTTTTTTCTTCTGTGCTTAAAATTAATCCTCCACCATCGTTTGGCATGTTGCCAAAACTCATCGATTTTAACTTAGAAAGTGGTTTACTTCTCTTTTGCACGATAATATTATCCGCATTTACCAAATAAGCATTAATGTTTTTCACTTCATGCTTAATGTTGTCGGTATAAAGAAATTTTGGTTTATTTGAACTATTTCTAAGCCCGATAATTACTACAATTACCGCTGCATTAGATTTAGCATTGTTTTGCCATTTAAACGATTTGTATGCAAAATCTATCTCTATATTTTCATCTAAAATATGCGTCCAAAGTATACCGACCTGTTCCCCTTGGCTGATGGAGTTTGTACTTACGAAAGCGGCTTTGGCATTTGCATTTTTTATGTAGTTTGCACCTTTATAAAACCAACATGCTATGTAATCAAGGTTGTTAAAGTTTTTTATACCTTGAAAAACATCTGCCATATCTGCTTTTTGTTCTTTACTTTGAAGTCTTGCCCCCAAATACGGCGGATTCCCCAAAATATATATCTCATCCCCTTCATTTTTAGGACAAACTTCTTCCCAGTTTACTCTTGTAGCATTACCATGTACGATATTTCCTCCATCATGAAGTGGCAGGCTTGGGCTTGTTCTGCCAAATGCTTTGTAAAACTCTAAGTTCATCTGATGTTCTGCTAGCCAAAGAGAGAGCATCGCTACTTCATGGGCGAAGTCATCTAGTTCTATGCCGTAAAACTGAGTGAGTTTGATTTCGCTAAATACGAAACTTTGTTGAGCTGAGATAGTATCGATTCGCTTTAAGATACTCATTTCTAACTCTCGCAGTTTTTTATAGGCGATGATGAGAAAGTTTCCGCTTCCACAAGCTGGGTCAAATATCTTGATTTTAGCTAGTCTATTGAGGAGATTTTGGAGTTTGGTTTTGTTCTCATAGCTTTTTTCAAACTCTATGTAGAGTTCATCCAAAAAGAGTGGCTCTATCACTTTCATGATGTTTGGCACACTGGTGTAGTGCATACCCATACCGCCACGATGTTCTGGTGTGACTACGGCTTGTATCATACTTCCAAAGATATCTGGGTTTATCTGTGACCATTCGAGCTGTCCCACTTCTATCATAAGATGTCGTGAGCGAGTTGTAAAGATTGGGAGTTTTACTTCTTGTGCAAAAAGTCCACCGTTTACATAGGGGAAAGCATTTAAATATGCTGGAGTATTGGCATCTCTAATATGCTCTGGTGTATTGAAAATAGTAAAAAGTCTTTGCAAATAACTATCCAAATCACTTCCATCAACTTGTGTATGCGATGAGATAGACGATGTGAAAAGATTGTCAGGGAAGATATTTGTATCTTCTGCGAAGTAACAAAACAAAAGCCTTGTGAGAAAAACATTGAGAGAGTGAATCTCTTCTTTTGTTTTGAAATGATTGTTCTTTTGGAGTTCATCAAAAAGTTTTGCCATCTTGAGTGATGCTCTGACATCGGCTGGGTTTTCATCTGTAAATGTAGCTTTTTCCATCCCTGCAAGCGGAAGGAAAAAATCATAGTGATTTGTGATATTTAGTATTTCAGTATCGAGACTATCAGTTGTTTTTGTATCATAGGCTAAGAGTGTCTCAAAATCTGTCACGATGATAAATCTAGGGCTATGTTTTATGACATCTTTTTGAGATTTGAGAGTGTCTATTGTGGCATGAAGATTTGCCTGGCTTACTTTAAAAAAAAGTTTTTTTCTTAAAACCAACTCACCATTTGTTTCAAGCTTATCATGGTCGCTTCCTTGTAGCCTTTTGATTGTTGATTTTGGAGTGTCGTAAGCTAAAAGCAAGTCAAATATAAAAGATTTTTTGTCAAAGTTTGCTACTAATGCATTGAGATTATTTTCTATTTCTATAATGGTCATTGAGATTTGTGCCTTATGATTATTGCTTATAATAAAATTTCTTATTTATTTTATCCAAATCTCTATAAGAAACATAAAAGTAGATTCAGATAATTCATAATTTATAGTGACTATTACAAAGTCAATTTTTGCAATACATAAAGCCAAGAAACATAATGCTCGAAAGATTTCTAACGAACAAGTTTTTTGTTCCCTTTGAAAAGCACCACTACCACAAAAGAGATCAGAATCTTATTTGTTCTCCTTCTAGTATTTCTATAATTACTTGGCGATGAAAGTTTTTGTATTTTGAACAGCAGACATCAAAATAAATTCTTATTATTTTAAAGTATTTTTTATTTTATATAAATATTTACTTAAAATTTGATTTATTATTTAAATAATATTTTTTCAAGCTCTTTTTCGAAATAGAATTTATAATTGATAATAAAATTAATATCTTCTTCTATAAAAAATTCTTGTATATCTGTGTGTAATTTTTTCGCAAAACCCTTTCTTGTGACATTATCTGTTTTACCTTTAAATTCAACAAAATTCAACTGATTTATTGATTCTATAATAGATTCAATAAATTTTTTGGGTTCAATCTTTTGCTCTAAAAATTTAATTAAATCGTTATATGTCTTGATTTCATGATTTTTTCGTAAAACAACATATAAGTACAATAGACTTCCTCTATTATTTTGTGAAATAAGTTTTAATTTCCCAAGTAAACTATTGATAGTCATTTCAGTTGATTTAAAATTTAATTTTTCTTTCAATTCATCAAGATTAAAATTTTTAATCAATTCAAGTTTTTCTAATCTACCATCATTTTGAGCAATATATTCAAGCTCTTCTTTTGAAAAATAATGATGTAAAAAAGTAAGAATCAATCTTTCCTCTTTTAGCCAATTATAGTATGTTGCTATATCAAAAGAAAATATTTTAGACATTATTACAGTAAGTTTCATAAGATACTCCATATTTATAAAATAATACGATTTTTAATTTCTAATTAAGTAATTATACATCATAATTCAATTGATACATTACAAAATAAGCAACAATAACACTTTGAGCTGACCAAGCATCTACTATTATCTGGCTGACACGCTAGCAATAGGGCTAATCTCCTTGATTAGCTCTAAGTGTTTTTACTTGTCTATTCAAGTGTTTGATTGCAGAGATAATAGTAGATGTTTTGGTCTCAGCTTCTATCTTTTCTGTATAAATCACCTTTAATATAACACAATAAAACCCCTCATCCTCGCCAAAGTACAAGGGGGTTTGCACGAAATCACACACAAGGTGTGAGCTAGTATTATAACACATACTAGCTCTACCTTGAATAAGGTAATAAGATGGAATTTAAAAATCTACTATCTGAAACGATAGCAAAACAAAAAAAGATAACCCAACCAACTGATATACTCACTAATGATGACTATCTTGTAGTAAACAATCAAGTCTCAAGGTTTTATGGTCCTTGGTTTAGCTTGTTTATAAGTGCCATATTGACTAAGTTTCAGGCACTCTCGCAAAACGAAAATTTCTTAAAAAATAGCCAAAATCCAGAATTTTGGTTTACAATCAACGATTGTTTTACCGATCATGGTATAAGCTACTATCACCAGCGAATGGCTCGTAAACTTGGAGAAGAGCTTGGACTTTGGAAAGTTGAAATTAAGTTCAACCCAAAATTTCCAAAAAGCATCATAAATAAAACAACCCACTATACAATTAATTGGGATAATGTGTTAGGATTTTTTGATAAAATTGATAAAAATGAAATTGAACAAAAAACTTGCATACAAAATCAAGAAAGTTTAGAAAAAGAAGCTCAAAAAGAAGAAATTGAATATCAAGATTCTCAAGCAGATCAAGATATAGCAACAATTGACGAGCGAACCGTTATAGAATATGCGAAGATTATGTCTTCGCAACCAAGCATACCTGATCGTGAAAGTTATAAGCTTAAAATTATCAGAAATGCCTTAAATGGGCATAAAATTACACTCAAAAATATCGAGATTTGGCTAAAAATTAAAGATATTTCAAGTGATTTCAATCAATATGATCAAGAATTTAACCATCTTAAATACAAAACTTTTTACCACGAAAACATTCCATATCAAATCATTGGTGTGCTCAAAGGCGATGAGAGATACCTTATTTATGGGATTTCAAACAATCATAAAAAAGAGATTGTGTTTATTAAAAATAATGTGTTTGACAAATTTGTAAGCGAACTTATCTAGGGATAGAAACTGTAAATGTGCATAAATAATAATATTAGTGCAAGATATCTCACAACTACTCATACTTGTATTTATTTTGACATTAGTGATGACTTTTTGCTTGACAATAAAAGAGATGGTGTATTTGTTGAAGGTATACATTATGCTCAACCTAGTACAAAAATGCTTCGTTGGAATATTCCAGCTTTAGAGCAATGGTTTGGATTTAACACTCAAGATTATAATATTACTGACACTGCTACGGTAAGTAATAAAATTAATAGTAAAGTTAATATTGATAATTTCTTAAAATGAACTTTGATACAATCACGACACATTTAATAACACATTTAACTATAGATACTTTTTTTAATCAAAATAAAAAAGGAGTTATCTGATGATGATAATTAAAAAAACAGGTAGAAAATTTTTGTATCTGAAGTTCTTTGACAACTTAAAAAACAAGATGATTGAACGATCAACTGGACTTGCAGATACACCAGAAAATAGAGAAGAACTTGAAAAAATAGTAATTCCAGAAATTCAAAAAAGGCTTAAGTCTTACTCATCACCAAAGCCTACAAATCAAACCAAAAAACTTGAAGACTATATTAATATTTACCTCAAGAGCAAGGAAAACCTTGCAACTTATTGTGATGTTGAGTCTAAAAGTAAATTAATACTAGAACACTTTGGGAATGTTGGAGTAAAAACTATCACACCACTTGATTGCAAAGAGTATATTCTTAATTTGGAACTATCAACAAAAACAAAAAGAAACTATCTTAATGTTCTTAAGGGTATTTTTGATGTTGCTTGTGAAGATCTTGCAATTACAGAAAATCCAACAAGATACATTAAGCTCATTAAGACACAAGAGGAGCTTGAACAAGACGATGTTCAGCCTTTCTCACGAGAAGAGAAAGAATTGCTTCTAAACAATGCTACAGGCAAATTAAAAGACTTTTTAGGAATTTCTTTTTATACAGGTGCAAGACCTGGTGAATTGTTAGGATTAAAGATACAAGATATTGATTTTGAAAAGAACACAATCTCTATCACCAAACAATTTACAAAAAGGAAATTGAAAAAAACACTCAAAACAAAAGGGAGTAAAAGGGTTATCCCTTTATTTGCAGCAGCAATACCATATTTTCAAAATCTGATTAAAGAAGCAAAAATAAACAAGAGCTTTTATTTATTTTCCAAGGTTGGTGAACCTACAAGTCTTTATAGTATTGACAATATTCGTGGCAGAAAAGGTTCTGGGATATGGAGCAGATTATTAAAAAAATGCAAGATTGAATATAGAAAGATATATCAAACACGCCATACATTCATTACACATGCACTGAACAGTGGAAATTTTAAAGTAATGGATATCGCTCAAATAGTTGGACATTCTAGCCCTGAAATGATATATAAGACATATGGAAAATTTATTAAAGGTGAACAGCTTAAAATTGATAGAAAAATTGATATTTTTGATGTAGTAGACACTCAAGTAGACAGTAGACACTTTGAGAATAAAATCATCTTTGAAAAAATGGCTTAGAAATACTATAGTTAAGGAGTTTGGATTGGTTGCGGAATCTGGATTTGAACCAGAGACCTTCGGGTTATGAGCCCGACGAGCTACCGTGCTGCTCTATTCCGCGACAAAGTGGATGGGGTAGAAGGATTCGAACCTTCGGAATGACGGTACCAAAAACCGTTGCCTTACCGCTTGGCTATACCCCAATCATTTAAGTGGTGGAATTATAGTAAAAATAAATTCTTTTGTCAAGTACTTTTAGATTATTACTGATGTTACGATAATCAAAAAACTACAAATATCCTAAATTGTTTCAAATTTTCTCAAAAATATCTTACTATCAACCAAATTTTATTTTAAAAATCTAATAATAAATCATGAAAATATTAATAAAAATTGAGTTCAAATTAAT